>JAZLEX010000079.1:0-12823 GCA_045615485.1 Prevotella sp. | reverse complement strand
GTTCCAATCAGAACAGAGGCTCGGTTTGCCATGAAACACATGGTAAACAGAATGAATACAAGTATCGGTAGGAGTTTTTTCAAATCAACCGCCTAATTAAATATCTCTGCCCAATCTAATAGCCTGTTGGCTGTTGCTTCGCCGAATTTCAACAGACTGCTATATGCTTCCTCAATAGTCCGTTCATGGTCGAGATGGGTTTTTGAGAAAAATTTATCCGCATAGCATATTGCCTTTTCTTCCATGGTTTCAGGATACATCCCAGGTAGCCCTGTGCCAGTGTGCCGTTCACACACTCTTGCATGTTTCGGGTAGCCTTCATTCCTTATCAGTTCGGCACCGATGATTCCATGGCGTATATATGGTTTGTCACCGTAGCAATATATCCTATGCGCATCACATCGGAATATCCCAATATCGTGGAGCATGGCAGCCTCTTCGAGGAAAGTCTTGTCCAGATTAAGCTCTGGGTGCAATGCAGCAATCTGCAGCGCTTTCCGCGCTACAGATTTGCTATGAGTGAGCAGAATGTGTTTCAGCTCATTATCATCAGGGTAGTATTTGTCAATTATTTCCTGATAATCCATCAGGCTTTTCTTTCAATATATCCCAATATGTCGCCACGGTTTACGAAACCACCTTGCTTTACACAAACTTCAACCAGTGTACCGCCTAATGCAGCAGGTATTTCTACAGTTTGTCCCCAAGGAGTTTTTACGAAGCAGAACAGTTCGTTCTCAACATATTCGCTGCCGATAGCAGGCTGAGATGTTGGAGCAGCCTCGTCGCCACCGCCAAACTCCCAGAATACCTGACCTTTGACAGGGCAGACAATAGGGTCGGCTTTGGCATGCTTGATTTCAGCCACCTGCTCAGGTGTAAGCGTAGCACCTAATTTCTTATCCTTTGCTGCTTGCAGGTCGGCGAGGAAATTCTTTTTAGCAGCACCACTCTTATAGTTGCGGTACTGCTCTGGATGCATTGCCAACTCAAACAATTCTTCATCATCCTTACCAGTGTCCCAGCCGTTTTCTTTCATTTCCTTGCGGAAATCATCGAGAGCATTAGGTATGAGAGTATGAGGGTCGGCATCAGTAAATTCCTTGCCTTTTTCCTTTGCAAGTGCAATCAGTTCGTCATCAATCTTTCCAGGAACCTTACCACTCTTGCCGAGTATCATTCCCCACATGCTGTCGTCCATCATTGCGAAACGTCCCTTGCCTTGTGCAAGAGTAAGAAGATTCATCAATGCGATGTTCTTTGTATATTGTGAGAATGGAGTTACCAATGGAGGATAACCTACACGAGGCCATACGTATGCCACTTCATCGAAGAGTTTCACCAATATCTCGTCGGTTGAGAGTTCTGGTTCGCCTTTGGCTTTCAGGGTCTTGTTTATCACACCATGAATACCAGCAAGGTCTGCCATCATTGAGCCCATCATGCCGCCAGGCAATCCGCAGCCGAGAAGCAGTGAAGACATAATCTTGTTTTGAGGATTGATGAAGTATCCGAGCCAGTCATCAATAAATTCCTGAGTCAGGCTGCGCACTTGCATATAGGCATTCATATTGATGTCGGCAACTTCAAATCCTTCGTGTTTGAGCATGCTTTGAACAGAGATGATATCTGGATGAACCTTGCCCCATGACAATGGCTCTACGGCTGTGTCGATAATATCTGCTCCATTGTTGCAGACTTCCAATATTGACGCCATGGAAAGACCTGGACCAGAATGTCCGTGATATTCAATGATAATATCTGGATGTTTGGTCTTTATCATCTTGGTCAACTTGCCGAGCATTGCAGGCTGACCGATACCTGCCATGTCCTTCAGAGCAATTTCTTCAGCACCAGCAGCAATCAGTTCATCAGCAATACCTGCATAATATTCTGCCGTATGGATAGGTGATGTCGTAATACATAGAGTTGCCTGAGGAATCATTCCTGCTTGCTTTGCCCATTTTATACTTGGGATGATGTTGCGTGTATCATTGAGTCCACAGAAAATACGAGGAATGTCAACGCCTTGTGCTTTTTTCACCTTGTACATGAGTTCTCTGACATCGTCAGGAACTGGATACATGCGCAGTGCATTCAAACCACGGTCGAGCATGTGAGTCTGTATGCCCACCCCATTAAATGGTTTACAGAAAGCACGCACAGCCTCGTTAGGATTTTCACCTGCAAGCAGGTTTACCTGTTCAAAAGCACCACCATTGGTTTCTACACGCTGAAAACAGCCCATGTCAATAATGGCTGGAGCAACTCGTTCTAACTGGTCTTTGCGTGGCTGAAACTTACCAGAAGATTGCCACATGTCCCGATAGAGAAGACTAAATTGAATTTTTTTCTTTTTCATGATTTATAGTTTATAGAATATATTTTAAATTGTCAAAAAACCTCGCAAAGATAAGAAAAAGATTGATGGTTGATGGCTGATAGTTGATGGTTTTTAAGGTTTTTTATTAAAAAAGCATAAATCTTTAACCTCTAACCTTTAACCTCTAACCTTTTTTATTATTTTTGCGTGCTGATTTTTTTGATGTTTTTTATGAAAAATTTATTGCTTGCAGGCTTAATGGTTGCGCTTTTCTCATGCACAGGCAATCGCATGGCTGATAGTGATGGGCTGAACTCGCTTGTTGTGGAAAATGCTCCTGGCGATTCCACATTATATGGACTTGCTTGCGAAGGCTGCAATGATTCAGTTGTGGTGATTCTGCCATACGACTTGTCCGACCCCCTTACTTACAACATCACACTGGCATGGAAAAACCACAACATCTATGGATTTCCCGAAATAGGCGACAATATAGCCGTGATACTTAGCGAAGATGATTCTACAATGGCTGAAAAGGTTATTGTGGTGGATAGGATAATTGGGACATGGTGTTATGACATCAAACCAATGATTCATAAGCCAGCGGCTCTGACAGATGCTCAATTTGAGCGAATGAAATTGAAGTTTGAAAAACACTTGACCGACAGTGCAAGTGATTCCATCTTCAAGTCAATAGAATGTGAATTAACCTTCAATGCCAACAAAATGCTCAGCATGAACGGCATGCGCCAAATCAAGGAACGTAAAGAGCAATCAAGTTTATCACTCATAGATTATGAGAAGCCTACCATGTATAAGGAATGGAGTTTGTGGAATGGTAAATTGTTGATGAAACGAATAAAAAAAGATTGTGTTGATACTTTCGAAATAGAATCTTTGAGAAAAGATTCGCTGATATTATGTAGTCAAAAACAAACTTTTACTTTGTATAAGAAAAAACGATAACGAACCGTAAAACCGTAAAATATATGAACATAGTAGAAAGATTTTTAAATTACACGCATTACGACACACAATCATCTGAAACTTCAGAGACTGTGCCAAGTACTGATAAACAATTAGTTTTTGCAAAATACCTAAAAGACGAACTGGAGAATGAAGGTCTGAAGGATGTTGAAATGGATAGCATGGGGTATGTCTATGCCACTCTTCCATCTAATGTCAGGAAAAACATTCCGACAATAGGATTTATCAGTCATTACGACACATCGCCCGATTGTAGCGGTGCTGACATCAAAGCACGTGTGATAAATGATTATCAAGGCAATGATATCGAATTGTCGCCTGGCATCATATCTTCTGTGGATAAGTTTCCAGAATTACTCCAGCATAAGGGTGAAGATTTGATTGTCACAGATGGTACAACCTTGCTCGGTGCCGACGATAAGGCTGGAATCGCTGAAATAGTCCAGGCAATGGTGTATCTGAAAGAACATAATGAGATTGAACATGGCGATATTCGCATTGCTTTCAATCCTGACGAGGAAATAGGCAAGGGAGCGCATCATTTCGATGTTGAGAAGTTCGGATGCCAATGGGCTTACACTATGGATGGTGGCGATATTGGAGAGTTGGAATACGAAAACTTCAATGCTGCTTCTGCAAAAATCAGCATCAAGGGAGTAAGTGTTCATCCAGGCTATGCAAAAAACAAGATGATTAATGCCAATATGGTAGCCATTGAATTGGCATCCTTGTTGCCACGTGAAGAAACTCCTGAATTTACCGATGGCTATCAGGGATTCTATCATCTCTGCGATATGAGTGGAAATGTGGAAAAAGCAAATCTTTCGTACATTATCCGTGACCATGACAGGGAAAGGTTTGAAGCCCGCAAGAGTTATGTGGAGAAAATTGTCGGTTTCATCAATAAAAAATACGGACAGGGCACAGCCGTTTTGACCCTTACTGACCAGTATTTTAACATGCTTGAAAAGATTGAAGAAAACATGCATGTCATCGATATTGTTCTCAAGGCAATGCAGGAATCGGGTGTCTCTCCTAAGGTGCAACCTATACGTGGTGGTACTGATGGTGCACAACTTTCGTTCAAGGGATTGCCATGTCCGAACATTTTCGCTGGTGGAGTCAATTTCCACGGACCATACGAATTTGTTTCCATACAATCTATGGAAAAAGCAATGCAAGTGATTGTAAAGATTTGTGAATTGACTGCAAATTATAATCAATAGTGAATGGAAAATCTACCACTACTAATTCCCGACTTGGGATTGATACTTGTATCAGCGGGACTGATTACTCTAATCTTCGAGAAACTGAAACAGCCTATTGTCTTGGGCTATATCGTTGCTGGTTTTTTAGTATCGCCACACATGCCTTATACTCAATCTGTAGTTGATGAGGGCAACATAGAGGTATTGGGGAATATCGGTATTATTTTTCTGTTGTTTTCTTTGGGATTGGAGTTTTCGTTTAAGAAAATCACCAAGATGGGAGCAGCACCTGCTATTGCTGCCATCTTGATTGTATTTTTCATGGCGATAATAGGTAATTTGGTGGGACGAGCCTTTGGCTGGTCTGACATGGACTGCATCTTCCTTGGAGGTATGCTGGCAATGAGTTCTACTACAATTATCTATAAGGCATTCGATGATATGGGTCTTATCCAGCAGAAGTTCACGTCAATGGTGATGAGTGTGCTCATTCTGGAAGACATTCTGGCTATCGTATTGATGGTGATGTTGTCGGCAATAGCACAGGGAAACGAACTTGATGGAGGAACAATGCTATTCAGCATCACCAAGATAGTGTTCTATGTGCTGGTATGGTTTATCTTGGGCATTTTCCTGATTCCATTGTTCTTGCGCAAAACCCGCAAGTTGATGAACGACGAGACATTGCTTATTGTTGCTCTCGCATTGTGTTTCAGTATGGTTCTGTTTGCAGCAAAGGTTGGATTCAGCAGCGCATTTGGGGCTTTTATCATGGGAAGTATTCTTGCCGAAACGCTTGAAGTGGAAAAAATAGAAAAGGTGGTTGCCCCAGTCAAGAACCTATTTGGAGCAGTATTCTTTGTTTCTGTAGGTATGCTGGTGGATGTCAGTATAATAGCAGAATATGCACTGCCTATTATATGTCTTGTGCTGACAATACTTATAGGTCATGTGGTCTTCAGTAGCATCTCTTATTTCATAAGTGGTCAGACCTTGAAAAACGCAATGAAATGCGGTTTTTCAATGACGCAGATTGGTGAATTTGCCTTCATTATTGCTTCATTAGGTTTGTCGTTGAATGTGATTAGTCCTCACCTTTACCCAGTAGTCGTTGCAGTCAGCGTCATCACTACATTCCTCACTCCATATATGATTAATGCTGCCGAACCAGCATACGCATTCCTCAACAGAGTTTTGCCTTTAAACTGGATAGACAATCTGAATCTGCTGGCGTTAGTCAACTTAAAAAATCATTCCGACACAACTGATGAAATAAAGACTTTTGTCAAGGGTTCATTGCTGCAGACATTGTTGTATGTTGTCATCTGTGCAGCAATTATCCTGTTTATGATAACGCTGGGAGAATCCTCACTTCATCCATTCCTGCCAGAGCATGTAGGAATGCTGATTTCCGCACTACTTACCACACTGCTGGTTATGCCGTTCATATATGCAATAGCAAAAAAGAGTATCTGTAAAAAAGAACGTAATAGTCTATGGGAACAGAAGGGATTAAAACGTGCTGTAGTGCCATTGGTTTATATTGTGAGAGTGTGTTTAGCGTTACTTGTGTTGTGCGATATAATATATAATTTCTGCCCTTCCATTGGAACATTATTGCGATTGGCTATTGCGGCAGCACTTCTCTTTGCCGCGTGTCTGATTAGTCCTATCGGCAAGGTGTATAAGGTTATAGAAAATATATTTTTCAAAAACCTCCATGCCCGAGAACTGCAATTGCAAAATACAAAAGAGAAAGATGATTCGGATGCAGATAAACCTCTTAACTTCAAGAACGAGCGACTTCTAAGCAGTGATATACATATTGCTACTTTTATTATGCCAGAAAATAGTGAATGGAGTGGAAAATCTCTACACAATCTGCATTTTGGGACGGCATACGGTGTACATATAAGCAGCATAATACGTGGCTCTTATCACGTAAACATCCCTAATGGTAGCACATGCTTGTATCCTGGCGATGTATTGCATGTGATTGGTAGTGATGAGCAACTTACTGGTTTTGCAAAAGATATCAAGACCAAACTGCTGCCAGATGGAATCCAGCAACCTGACATGGACTTGTTGCCGATTTTATTGTCAAACAAATGTCCTTTCGTGGGTAAGACCATCGCTGAAAGCGGCATACGCGACAAGTACAACTGCATGGCGTTGGGACTGGATGAAGGGAAATACGACCTCCTGCCAATTCCTAAAGACCGTCCGTTTGAAGAGGGCGACATACTCTGGCTTGTTGGTGAACCAGCATCCTTGAAACGCATTGCCAACGACAACAGATTGTAGTCTATTAATTGCTTAAAAAAAATTAAAAAATAATGTATATATTTCGTTAACACGAAAGAAAAAACTACATTTGCAGATTAAAACAGACTTATACTTGGTTATGAAGAGAAAAATTTATCTTTCAATTTTGTTGCTACTCATTGTGGCTTGTGGTGCAAATGCACAAAGATTTATGGACAAACTTGACCGTGGGGTGGTTGCTGTAAAGGTGGCTAATGGTGTGTTTGTGAGTTGGAGAGTCTTCGGGGAGGAATACTATGATGTGAAATATAATATCTACCGCAATGGCTCTAAACTGAATGCGCAGCCTTTGGATGTAAGTAATTTTTCTGACACTGGCGGTAGTACATCAAGCACGTATCAGGTGGCAGCTGTGGTTCGTGGTGAAGAAAAAGAAAAGTCTGATGCTGTAAAGGTTTGGGGACAGGATTATCTGCAAGTCAACCCTAAGCATGATAAGTCGCTAAAAGCTACATACGTACCTAATGATGCTTGTTGTGCAGATGTCGATGGCGACGGACAGATGGAAATTCTGATGAAGTACGACAACTCTAATGAAATGGCTGCTGGTTATCCTAAGGAGGGTTACAATGGTGAATACACTCTGATGGAATGTCTGGAACTTGACGGAACTGTTTTGTGGTGGGTGAACTGCGGTCCTAATATGGGCGATTTCCAAAACAACGAGCAGAACATAGTTGGCTGCGACTGGGACTTGGACGGCAAGGCTGAGGTGGTTATGCGTCTGTGCGAAGGTGCTACTATCCATAAGGCTGACGGTACGGTATATACTGTTGGTGGTGCTAACTGGGTGAACCATCGTATTCCTGACGGTGGCGGAAGTACTCAATGGTTCACATACTATGGCAAAGAGTTCCTTGCATACGTGAATGGTGCCACTGGTGAACCTTACCAATGTATTGACTTCCCTTTGAAAAGACTGGAATCTGGCGAAAGTTCGATTGAGGCTGCCTGGGGCGACGGCTACGGACATCGTGCCAGCAAATTCTTTTTCGGTGCTCCGTATTTAGATGGCAGAAAGCCAAGTATCTTCCTTGCAAGAGGTATATATACTCGCCACAAGATGGTGGCTTTGGACGTGGATCCGCTGACTCACTCTCTGAAGACAAGATGGAAATGGACTTGCAACACTGGCGGTCCATGGTATGGGCAGGGTTATCACAACTATTCCATTGCCGATGTGGATTGGGATGGCAGGGATGAAATCATATTTGGTGGCATGACGATTGACGACAATGGGAAGGGACTTTCTACAACTGGACTGGGTCATGGCGATGCTCACCATGTGGGAGACTTAGACCCTTACCGACATGGTCAGGAGTTTTTCGGATGCAACGAATCTGCTCCTGCCAACAATTATAAAGACCTCACTACTGGCAAATTGCTTTATAGATTTTTGTCGGGAACTGACGATGGTCGTGCAATGGCTGGAAATTTCTGCAATAGTTTCCCTGGAGCAATGGCTTTTTCGGCTCATGATACTCCAATAAGTTGTGTGAGCTATGGTCATGTAGGCGGACTGACTTCCAATGGAGTAACAATGAATTTCCGTATCTATTGGGATGGCGATTTGCTTGAAGAGAGTTTCAATGGTACTGGCACACGCAACTCAAGCGGGTATATCTCGAAATATAACAGCGGCAACATAAAAACCCTTGACGGTTCATTGACCAACAATGACACCAAGGCAACACCATGTATGCAGGGCGATATCTTGGGCGACTGGCGCGAAGAGGTGATGATGCGTACTGCTGATAATAAAATCCGCATTTATACAACCACAATACCTACAAAGTGGCGCAACTATACCCTTTGGCACGACCATCAGTATCGCAATGCTATGGTCTGGCAGATGTGTGGTTACAATCAGCCTCCGCATACAAGTTATTTCCTTGGTGAACTTGAAGGAATTACTTCTGCCCCACCTGCTGTCACGATGACCGACAAGACGGAAATTGCCAATGGTGGCAGTATATCTGGTAAGGATGGCAATCTGATTGTTTGCGAGACGAATGATATGAACGTGAAGATTGACAATGGGGCTGCTCCATACATTCTGACTGTGAACACTCCTACATGGGTACAAGGTTCTGCTCCAAGTGAGGCAACAGCGAGTTCATACCCTATAACATACAAGACTTACACTCATACACTGACTGGTGGTGCGTTGACTGGCGATATGCGACTGGTGAAGCAGGGCGATGGTATTCTTGTGTTGCCTGACGTGGAGCATACCTATGCAGGCAACACTGAAATTTGGGCAGGAACGGTATGTTTTAATGGTTCATTGCCTAACAGTCGGGTTTGGCTCAACCGCTTTGCCGAATTGAACTCTAACGGTGGCAAGTTTGGGAAAAGCATAGAAATGGACTATGCTTCAGTGCTCCGTCCTGGAGGTGAGAACGGTAAGGGTTCGATAGAAGCCGATTCCATGCTGTTGAATTTCGGGGCAAAGGTTGTTATCGATATCTATGGAGAAGACATTTCTGCCGATATGCTGAAATGTAATGTATTGAGAATAGAAAAGAAAAACTGGACAGCTGGTCCTGCTTATTCCACACCAGTATTTCAGATTATCCCACACCTTGCAACAGGGGAAAAGGTTATTACCGATGGAAAATATCTGATTGGAGAAGTAGGCAAGATTGACGGAGCATTAAGTGATATTGTTGTCGAGGGATTGAGTAATCAGAAGTCAACTCTTACACTCGAAGATGGCAAACTGTATCTGGAAGTCAAAAACTATGTTGCAGGTCATATAACATGGACTGGCAAGCACGGCACAGCATGGAATATTGACAAGACAGCAAACTTTGTTGATGATGAAGGCAATGAATGCACATTTAGACCAGGATGTTCAGTAACATTCGACGATACGGCAGTATTGCCAACAATAAATATTGAAGAGCCAGTTGCTCCATCGGTAATAGAATTCAACAATTCCACAAAGCAACTTACGTTGACTGGCGATAGTATAATAGGTGGCGCTGAAATCGTGAAAAATGGTGCTGCTACCGTAATAATCAAGAACAAGAACCGTGTAGGTAAAACCACAATAAATGCAGGTAAAATATCAGTTGCCTACTTTGCCAACTCTTCAGGTGTTGACTATGGTTCATTAGGCGATGTAAAGAAGATTATCACTGTCTATGATGGAGCAATAATCAGTCCATCTCAGAATAGTGCCTGCGGACAATTGCTGAAAGTGGGCAAGGGTACGGCAAAACTTGACATTCCTTCTGGTGTGACGCTTACCATGGAGCAGGGACTGAAACAGGCTGGCGGCTACATGTTCAATAAGACTGGTGCAGGAACGCTTACATTGGCAACAGGGCAGACTATTACAAAACTGATAATCACAGCAGGTACGGTAAATGCCGTTGATGGCAGTCTGCCAGCAACTGTGGAATTTCAGGGTGGTACGTTGTATGATGCCAACACGCAAAATTCATACAGCACGGTAAACACCAATTTCATTGTGCCAGAAGGCAAATCGGGTACATTATATGCCGACCCACGTTGCGAATATAAGGGAACTCTGAGCGGAGCAGGTACATTTACTGTCTATGCCGCAGGAGTAAGAAACTATTTTGAGGGCAACTGGAGTGCATTTACAGGAACATTAGTGCCTGGCTTGTCGAAGCGTGGTAGTTACGACCCTGTGTTTGACTTCAAAAACACGTATGGCATTCCTAAAGGTACAATGAGACTCAACTCTGGAGTTACTGTGCAGAACGATGGATTGAGTTTCCCTATCGGAAAAATCACTGGCAGCGGAACACTTGCAGGTACGGGTACATGGACAATCGGTCAGGCTGTTGGCGAAGGTGATAATTTCACCATGTCAGTATATTCAGATTCTAAAATAATTAAAAAAGGTGCTGGAGAAATGAGGGTGCTCACACCAGGACGACTTACTGGAGAACTCTTAATCCAGGAAGGTGCAGTGAGAGTATCGAATGCCGATGGCTATCTGAATGGCACAAAGACTACTACAGTATCTGGTGCAACAAGCCGACTCTATGGTCCTGCAAAACTCTATGCAGTATCGGTATCGGATGGAGGCACATTTGGAATAACATCAATCAGTGGTTCTGGTGCTGAGACACAAGTCACAGGAACAGTAACTGTTGATGCAACATCCAATCTTGACTTTGTGCTCGATGATGTAACACCGTCAAAACTCACGGCTAAAGCCTTGAATCTGAAAGGAAAGGTTAATGTGTCAATAGATGACTATACCCCTAAAGATAGTGATGAAATACAGTTGTGGGACTGCCCAACTTTTGTAAAGTCAGCAACAGCACAAGTCATCCTGCCACAGTTGGATGGTTACAGATTCGACACCACAAACCTTTTTGCAGCCAAAGGAATGCTGACGGTATTGAAAATGTCGTTCATATTAGGTGATGCTAACAATGACGGCTCAGTAAATGTTAACGATATTACTACGGTTGCAGAATACATTCTTGGCAAAGAACCTCAATCATGGAATGCAGAAGCAGCAGATGTTAATCAGGATGGCGTAATCAATGTGAACGACATTACAATGATAGCCGAAAAGATTCTCGCTACAGCAAAAGCCGAAGGCCCTATTTTGTAATCCGGAATCCCCAGAACCTCCGGAGAATCCGGAAATTCTGGGAAATCCGGGAAACCCGGAAAACCCAGAAAAAGATTTATTAACTTAAATATATATTTTTATTAATTAACAAAATTAAAGCGACATGAAAAAACGTTTACTTTTGATGATGGTAATCACATCAGTCGTTTCAAGTGCATACGCACTGAATATCGGTGACTATGTGTTTACACGCAATGCCCGTTATAAGATAATGGGTCAGAATCTCGTTTTGAACAGCCAGTTTGCTGATGCTTATGACAATTGGGAAACTGCTGACTCTGCAACTGTTGCAGATGCTTTCTCTATCGAACCAGGTGTAGGTCCTGAAGGACAGAATGTTGCCAGCGGAACAGCTGCTGCAGCAGGACAGTACAACATGGGTATTTATCAGAAAGTAACTGGTGTTCCAGGTACTCTCTATGTAGCAACTTTCAAGGCAAAGACTGTTTCAAGTGCTTCTTCATCTTCAGTATGGGGTAAGGTTCCTTACATCAACTTCTACACAAATGCAAGTGGTGAGGTTAACGACACTTCTACTGTTAAGGACGAAGCAGGAACATGGCTTGGCGGTTATCTCACAGGTGCTGAATCTGCAAGCATCAACACAGAATGGCAGATTTTTGCATACGCACTGACTTTGCCAGAAGACCAGTCAACAATGTTCATTGAATTTTCAGGTCTGCCAGAAGGTACTCAAATCACGGATATTGAAATCAGTGAGGCAGTAGAGGTTTACGACATTCGTAAAGCCAAGAAGGTGCTCGATTATGCAAAATTCCTCCTCGGAATCCCTGAATTTGTGGAAAGCAGAGAAGACTTGCAGGAGATTTATAACGAGGCACTGGCACAGTATGAAGACAATGAAGGTGGCAACGAAGACATGACAGACATTCTCGATATCCTTCAGGAAATGATTGACGAGTTTATCAATGCCAATACTGAAGACTATTACACATTGTATTATCCTCTTGACGAAAACGGTAGGAACAACAGTTCACCAGACTGGACAAAATGGACTAACAGCTACAACCGCGGTGGACTTATCAGGAGCAATGGTTGGACATTCACAGGTGGCAACTGGGGTAGCCGTGTCGATGCCGATGGTGACGGTCAGCCAGATACAAATGTCGGTCGTCCTATCTGGGATGGTAGCTTAGGTTATGGTAACGACTTCCCTGCACGTTCAGAAATGTACCGTACAGACAAGTTGCCTGTTGGTAAATACCTCTTGCAAGTACAGTCATACGGTGGTCGTATGTCGGGTTACGGTTCAACAGGTTTGAGCTATGTCATCAACCTTGCCGACTCTTGTATGCGTCTCCGCATTTATGTTGATAAAGATACAACAGAATCCTA
>JAZLEX010000078.1:0-5867 GCA_045615485.1 Prevotella sp. | reverse complement strand
TAGAGTATGTGAATCCATACAACGGAAAGAAGATGTCCGTCATGCTCCGCACAGACTACGATGAGGAGGTCACGAAGCTACTGGATGCTATCGGCGTGAAACCCTAACCTCGATTTGGGTCACCCCATTGCGGAAAACAGGGCATTCTGAACACATTGAAGAATGCTGGAAATATTGTATGCTTCCGCAATCTTGAAGACCAGACAAACAAGGCTCTTTCGCTCTTTGGCGATGCCGATGCTAAGGGAACGGCAATACTCCGTCCGTTCGAGGACTATTTCAATGGCTATACAGATGAGAAAGGTAAGCACGTCAAGGGCTATGTGGAGTTTGTGGAGGAATTGAAGGCGCTGGTTATTCCTGGCACCATCCCAGTGGGAGAACAGAAGGAGCGCGATTTCATCAAACTGTTCGGTACAGTGCTCCGCTTCATCAATCTTCTAAATTGTTTTGACCAGTTTGCTGAACTCAATCCACTTACTGCAAGAGAAATACAAGACTACACAAGTGTTTACATAGATTTGCATGATTACTATCGCAATCACCACGAAGGGAATAAAACCAATGTAAACGATGACATTGAGTTTGAAATGGAACTCGTCAAGCAGGTGGAAGTCAACATTGATTACATCCTCTATTTAGTGAAGCAGTATCATGACAGCCATTGCCAAGATAACGAGATTCACATCCGCATTGTCAAGTCAATAGAGTCAAGTGCCGACTTGCGCGATAAGAAGGAACTTATAGAACGCTTCATAGAAAGCATGACAGCCTCTGGCGATGTCTATGAGCAGTGGCAGACCTACCTCAATGAACAAAAGAAGACTGAGTTTGCAAAACTCGTTGCAGAAGAAAACTTGAAGAGCGATAAGGCTGTGGAATTCATAGAGATGGCATTCACTCGTGGCTACGTTCCTGAAGGAGGCCTGGAACTTAACAACATCATGCCTCCTATCAATCCATTCGACCCAAATGCAAACCGCCAAGGCAAGGTAGAACATGTTCTTGACAGACTAAAAGCATTCTTTACAAAATACTTTGGATTTGCCAACGGCAAGTTTAGCGAATAAAAGCGCAGAACCATAATTATAACCATTTTTGAAATTTGTTATTAATCAGCGATTTTTTGACTTTTGTTTGGAAGGGAAGAAGATGTTGCGCAATAAATAGTAATTTATTGAGTTATTGTTGTAGATGCTGAGAATATTGAAGAATTTTGGCTTGAGGCTGGTGCTTATCCTGAGCTTAGTCGAAGGGATTGTGGCGTGTTCTACAGAAAAGAATACGTCAATGTCGCGTTGGTGGCAGTCGTTCAATTCAAAATACAATACTTTCTATAATGGACAACTGGCTTATATTGATGGTTGCTTAGATAAGGAAAAGGGTAATGCAGATAATTATACTGAGGTGATTCCTCTCTATACTATCGGCAACAAGAATAGTCAGACTATCGGTAGCAGTAATTTTGACCGTGCAATAGAGAAGTGCGAAAAGATTATCAAACTTCACAGCATCAAGAAGCGTCCAGCATGGACTAAAAACAGAAAAAAGACCGATAAGGATATAGAATGGCTCAACCGCAGGGAATATAATCCTTTCATGTGGAAGGCTTGGTATATGATGGCGCGTTCACAGTTTATGAAAGGAGATTTTGAAGCTGCTGCCGCTACATTCAACTACATGGCGCACATATATGAGACTCAACCGAAAATCAGCGGTATGGCTAAGGCATGGCTTGCTCGCTGCTATACTGAATATGACTGGCATTATGAGGCTGAAGACGTGATACGCGACTTGCATCGCGACAGTATCCATCCACGTGTGCAGAAGGAGCTGGATGGTACGATGGCTGATTTTTATCTGAAACAAGGACAATATAAGGAAGCCATTCCATATCTTCAAAGGGCGATAAAGCATGAAAAGCGCAACAAACAGAAAGCAAGGGAATGGTTTCTGATGGGACAAATAAAATCGGCTGTCGGTGATGATGCTGGTGCTTATAAGGCTTTCAGCAAATGCGTACGACTGAATCCTCCTTACCAATTGGCTTTCAATGCCCGCATAGCCCAGACAGAGGTTATTGCTAAGGACTTGAAAAAGGCAAAGAGCATGATAAGCAAACTGAGACGTATGGCACGGAATGATAACAATAAGGATTATCTGGATCAGGTGTATTATGCTATCGGGAACATCTATTTGGCTCAAAACGATACGGTAAAGGCTATTGAGGCATACGAAAAAGGTGTAGAAAAAGCCACCCGTTCAGGAGTAGAAAAAGGTGTGCTGCTGCTGAAATTGGGCAATGTGTATTGGGTGATGGAAAAATATTCTGATGCGCGACGCTGCTATGGTCAGGCTATAGGACTTCTTGACAAGGAGCGACCTGACTACAAGGAACTGGCTGAAAGGAGCAAGGTGCTGGATGAATTGGTACCGCATACTGAAGCAGTGCATTTGCAAGACTCACTGCAGATATTGGCAAAAATGGATTCCACCGAACTTCTGAAGGTCATTGACAAGGTTATCGAAGATCTGAAAAAGAAGGAGAAGGAAGAAGCAAAAAAGGCTCAGGAGGCTGCGGTGGAACAAGCCTTGCAGAAGGAGCAGTCGAAAGGAAACCCGAATGCCCGAAATCAGGATGTGAAACAAAATCCTATCGTGGGCAATGGACAATGGTATTTTTATAATCAGCAGGCTGTGATGCAAGGAAAGAATACTTTCCAGCGCACATGGGGCAAGCGTGAAAACAAAGATAACTGGCGAAGAAGCAATGTTACCAATGTAGCCTCTGCCCTACTCGATGACGGCACCTCTGCAACAGACTCTCTGCTAACGGACAGCATAGTTACGGATTCCATTGCTCCTGCTGTGGATTCGCTCGCCTTGCAGAAACAGACAGAAGCAGACAGTCTGGCACAAGACCCACATAACCGTGAATATTATCTTGCTCAGATTCCGTTTACCGAGGAACAGGTTGCTGCCAGCAATCTGATAATCATGGACGGACTATATAATTCAGGCGTGATATTCAAAGACAAACTTAACAATCTGCCTTTGAGCAAGAAAAGCCTCAAGCGTGTGGAAGACCAATATCCTGATTACGAAGGGAAAGCTGACCTGTATTATCATCTATTCTTGCTCTATTCGCGATTGGAAATGCCTGATACTGCCGCTACATACGTGGATAAACTCAAAGAGCAGTTTCCTGACAATGAATGGACTTTGATTTTGTCTGATCCTTACTTCGTAGAAAACCAGAAATTCGGTCAGCATATAGAGGATTCCCTTTATGCTGCCACCTACGATGCTTTCAAGGAAAACCACGATGATATTGTAAAGGTGAACAGCGAACTCTCGGAACAGCGATTCCCACAAGGCGAAAACAGGGCAAAATTCCTCTTTATTGACGGTCTGCGCAAACTGAATGCAGGCGACCAGCAAGGCTGTGTGGATAACATGAAGACAGTAGTAGAGAAATTCCCACAAAGCGAAGTTTCAGCAATTGCAGGAAGCATTGTGAATGGAGTGAACGAAGGACGCAAGTTGCATGGTGGTGCTTTCGATACTGGCAGCATCTGGGAACGGCGTACTGCCATAACCGAACAGGAAGATAGTGCTGCCGTGCGTCAGGCTCTGTCGGATGAGCGATATGCAAAGTTTGTCTTTATGATTGCCTATCCTCAAGACAGCATCAATGAGAACCAGTTGCTTTACGACTTGGCAAAGTTTAATTTCACCAACTATCTGGTGAGAAGTTTCGATATTCAGGTGGAGCACGATAATGGCATTGGAAAGATGATGGTTGCAGGATTCCTTAGTTACGATGAAGCATGGCAGTATTCGCATCAACTGACCAATTCCAAGGATATGAGCAACAAACTTAAAGGTACGAGAATCGTGCTGATAAGCGAAGATAATCTGCTGTTGTTGGGCTCACATTTCAGTTTCAATGACTATGAAGAGTTCTACAAGCAGCACTTTGCACCATTGGAGATTGACGATGCGGATCTGCTACAACAGCCAGAGGAAGTGAATTCTGACGCTGACTCGGACGCTGACAATGACTCTGACGCTGACTCTGACGCTGACAATGAGGATGCCAGCGATACAGCCGATGACTGGGAAGAATGGTTTTAGGTTGTCTAATGCCTATAGTTCCATAGTCTCTATAGTTTTCTATAGTTTCTATAGTTTCTCATTCCTTATGCCTTCACAATTTTGAATCGGGCGAATTTGAGCAGGAGTTGCTTTGTGCCGAGATTACGGAATTCTACTGTAGCTTTGGCGTTTTCGCCAAGTCCCTCTACCCTAATCACGGTGCCAATGCCAAAACGCTCATGTTCTATGATTGTACCAGGTTGGAGGGAATTAGGTATTTGGGATTTGACAGTAGGTTGCTGCGCTGCTGCCTTGTAAGGTTGTAGTTTGTGTGATACAGGTTGCACCCTACTCACTGGTGTATAGTGCTTTGTACCATCCGAAATGTATCTTGGGTCAATATCACGAAGGAAGCGACTTGGGATGTCGATTTCCTGTTTTCCGAATCTCCATCTGTTTTGTGCGTTTGTGATTATGCAATGATTTTTGGCTCTTGTGATTGCCACATAGAACAAGCGGCGTTCTTCTTCGAGGGCTTTCAGGGAGTATAGGGATTGTGGTGAAGGGAAAATATTTTCTTCCACTCCAACAATGAATACAACTGGAAATTCCAGACCTTTAGCACTATGGATAGTCATGAGATGGACTTTAGGCACATCGGCATCTTTATTGCTATCAAGGTCGGTTATGAGTGATACTTCCTGCAGATAGTCGGTGAGCGATGTGGCATTGCCTTCTTCGCGGCGTGTGGCTACGAAATCCTGAATGCTGGAAAGGAGTTCTTCAAGATTTTCCTGACGCGACACATCTTCAACATCACTGCCACCATAAATATCATCTCTTATTCCGCTGCTGATGATTATCTGCCTGGCAACTTCGTAGGCATCGCTGGTGTGTGATGTTTCTGTGAAACCGACAATCATCTGGCAGAAGGCTTTGAGTTTGCTAATGACGGAACTGCTGACTTCGAGCGAATAGGCTTGCGGATTGAAAGCCACATCCCACAGGCTGACAGCATATTGGTTGGCTGCGGTAATGATTTTTCCTATTGTGGTGTCACCAATACCGCGTGCAGGATAGTTAATTACGCGCTTGAATGCTTCTTCATCAGCTGTGTTGACTATGAGTCTGAAATATGCCAATACATCTTTTATTTCCTTTCGGGAATAGAAGCTTAATCCACCATAAACGCGGTAAGGTATCATCTCTTTACGCATGGCTTCTTCAAAGGCACGGCTTTGTGCATTGGTGCGGTAGAGTACGGCAAAATCGCCATAATTATAACCTTTTGTCCGTCTAAACTGCTGAATATCTTTGCAGACGATTACTGCTTCTTCACGGTCGCTGTAGGCATTCTTCAAGATCAGTGCCTCGCCTTCCTGATTTTCGCTATAGACATTTTTCTCTATCTGGTGCTCGTTGTGTTTTATCAGCGAGCTTGATGCTGCCACTATGCGCTTTGTGCTCCGATAGTTGCGTTCAAGTTTGAATGTAATAGCATTAGGGTAAGTCTTTGTAAAACCAAGGATATTGTCGATGTTTGCTCCACGGAAAGAGTAGATGCTCTGAGCATCATCACCGACAACACAGACATTTTGTTTCTTTTCGGTGAGTTGAAGAACTATCTTGTGCTGGGCATAGTTGGTGTCCTGATACTCATCAACAAGTACGAAGTTGAATTTTTCTACCCAGTAACTACAAATGTCGGGATTGTTGTGGAAAAGGTAGTAGGTGTTTAGCAACAAGTCATCGAAATCCATGGCATTTGC
>JAZLEX010000077.1:0-3448 GCA_045615485.1 Prevotella sp. | reverse complement strand
GTCTGTTCATATTCACGTCCACGTTTTTGAATCTGTGCCACGAGGTGAGGAACGGATGCACGCAGATAAATCATCAGGTCGGGCTTCTTCACTAACGACATCATCAGGTCGAACAAGTCGCTATAGTTTGCAAAGTCGCGGTCGCTCATCCTACCCATTGCATGAATGTTTGGTGCAAAAATCTTTGCATCCTCATAGATAGTTCTATCTTGCACAATGGTACTTTTGCTCTTGCTAATCTCCACAACATCCCTGAAACGAGTGTTCAGAAAATAAATTTGCAAGTTGAAACTCCACCGATTCATGTCGGCATAAAAATCCTCGAGATAAGGGTTGTAGTCCACAGACTCATACCGTGGTTCCCAGTTATACCGCTTGGCAAGCATTTTTGTCAGTGTTGTCTTGCCGCAGCCAATGTTTCCTGCTACTGCTATATGCATAATTTTTAATTTACGGATTTACAGATTTACAATTTATTTTACAAATTTACAATTTAACTCTGACTGCTGACTCTGACTGCTGTCTTTGAACCTTGAACTTTTAACTTTGAACCATTATCAATTATCAATTATCAATTGTCAATTATCAATTATGCCTCTGTCATAAACGGTATTCGTTCAGGGAAAAGACCGAAGAACAGAGAATCTATCCTATCGGTTATGGAAGCAAAATCCTTTGGATTGTTCAGAAAATCCATATTGTCGGTTTCCACCACCATCACCTTTCCTGAATATTTGTTGAAGATGAAATCATCGTAACGTTCATTCAGTCCTTTCAGATAGTCGAGCGACATGCCTTGTTCATAGTCGCGCCCACGTTTATGAATCTGCTCCACAAGATGTTGTATTGATGACTTCAGATAAATCATAAGGTCGGGAGTTTTTGTCACCGACACCATCAGGTCAAACAAATCCATGTATGTCTTGAAATCCTTTTCCGACAAATTACCCATTGCCTTGTTGTTGGCAGCAAAGATATACACACCTTCAAAGATAGAACGGTCTTGAATAATCACATTGTCGGTTTTGGCTATTTCTAACACATCGCGAAAACGTTCTTTCAGGAAATACACTTCCATAGGAAAACTCCAGCGATGAATATCCTTGTAATAGTCCTCAAGATAAGGATTATAGGTCACGCTTTCAAACTTTGGTATCCAGCCGTAATGCTTAGCCAGCAATGTTGTCAGCGTTGTCTTGCCGCAACCAATATTTCCTGCAATTGCAATATGCATCGTTTATAATTTACAATTTACGGATTTACGATTTACCATTTACTTACGATTTTTGTAATTTAACAATTTTACTTTGACACTGACTTTTGTGAATTATCAATTGTCAATTGTCAATTATGTCTGGCATAAGTCAACAGTCAGTGTCAGTAGTTTTAGTTGTTATTTTCAATATCGTCTGCTGGCAAGCCTGTGATTTTTGAAATCATTTCAGTGGTCATACCATTGGCTTTCATCTGCCGCACAATTTCTGCGCGACCTTCTGCGCGACCTTCTGCACGACCTTCTGCACGACCTTCTGCACGACCTTCTGCACGACCAGTTGAATATCCTTCTGCATGCCCTATTGAATATCCTTCTGCGCGGCCTTCTCTTTGGGCACCGCTAATCACGTCGTTCTGAATCATCACAGCATTCAGGTGTTCATCATATGCCATTTTTTCCTTTCTGCTCATTGACATATATTCCAACTTATGCTTTGCATCCTGAAGTCCAGGTGCGGTCGTATTATCATCAATCACACCATCCTTAAGATACTTAAGCCATTCTTCCAAGTGAGTTTCCGCAATCTTGTCGAAAGCATTCACTCTTATAAGGAAATATTCTGGAAATACTTCCTCAGGTGCTTTCATTTTTATTATGTCGCGCTCTTTAGTCGTGATTTGCAAAGTATCATTTTTGGTCAATCCACGGAATATTGTCTGACCACGATACACATAATCTTCTCCTTTACCTAAATCAAAATAAAGAATGCTTATGGAATATACTTTCTTTACCTGGTCGTATTTATCGCCAAGGTCAATATGCTCCGTTATAGTCTTAGCCACACCATAAAGTATGCGCTGCAGATAATAAATTTCACGAGTCAACTGTATTTCCACGATGATGATTTCGTCTTTGGCATTCTTTGCCTTAATGTCAACGCGGTTGAACTTGTCTGCAGGGTCTTGCTGATTGCTCTCGCTCTCTAACAATTCAATAATATGCACGTCCTCGTTAAGTAGCACCTTTATCAAACCTTCCAAAATACTGAAGTTAGACTTGTCGCGCAAAATTTTCTTTGCAGCCCAATCAAAGCGTATGTATTTATCCGTTGCCATAATAGTATAATTTGCCGCAAAGATAAGAAAAAACTTTGTTTTTTAATTGATAATTGACAATTGACAATTGATAATTATGTTTTTTTAATATTTATGGCATGCGAAGGTAACTACTCACCCATATAAAAGCGTCATCGTAAGGTGTTCATAGGATTATCGAACCCACATAGAACCTTTATCGAACCTTTATGTAAGGTGTTTCACCTTCGATGTACCTTCGATGAAGGTGAGGAAACACTAATGACGCTGACACTGACTCTGACTACTGACTCTGACTCTGACTACTGACGCTATCGTAAAGTGATAGAGTGTATAAATAAAGAACAAAGAAAGAACAAAGAAACCATGAAGATAGTCTATCAGTTGCTTTGTAGTTGCAAAGTCCTGTATAATCATTTCTCGTAATAAACGTCGCAGGCAGCGATGGATTCCACACCACATCCTGTGTCTTGAGAGCCAATTATGCGAACTGCACGCAGAGGCTTGCTACTGAAGTAATCTTTCTCTCCTTCAATAAGGCTGTTGACTCTCACAATATTGGATGAGTGGAGGATTTTCCCATCTCCCATATAAATAGCCACATGCGACAACCTCACTAGCTTTTCTTCTGTAGCCTCAGTCCCGAAGAAAACGAGATCTGCTGGCTGAAGGTTTTCCAATCCGTGACTCACGTCTATCGGGATGCCTGTTTTATATATTTGCGAACAGTTTCTCAAGAGCAAATATCCGTTCATATAATATACAATCTTTACCAAGCCACTGCAATCCACTCCTTTTATGGATGTTCCTCCCCAAAGATACGGAATGCCGATAAATTGGAGAGCGGTATTGAGTATCTCCTTACGTGCCGCCTCTAAAGCGGTCTCTGAAGCATCCACAGGAACGACAGCCTTACGACTTGTCACCCACTGATCGAAGTCCATGACATCTTTCGTTGGAACATAAGCACTTTTGCCGCTCGGCATAAGAACCTTGGTAAAGCCCCCTTCTTCGCTTATATACTGAACTATATTGCCCCAACATCCGTCACTTACGTGCTGAGATTCATCAGCAGGCTCCTCAAGAAAAAAAGTGTAAAATGCTGTAACTATCACTCTTTTGGAATGTTTCCATTCCA
>JAZLEX010000076.1:0-2380 GCA_045615485.1 Prevotella sp. | reverse complement strand
ATCTATGTTGCTGTTACCGTGGGCAGCGAGAACTATCTCAATCTCGGTGACAATATTGTGAAGGAAGGTCTGGCAAGCCGCATCACTCCTTTCACGACAAATATCAATGGTCAGCCTGTTGGAGGCATGAAGACTGTAGATATTGAAAGGATGTACGACAACCTGATGCACAAGTATAAGTTTGGTGGACTGGAAAAACCTGGACTCTATCTTGATGAGACAAATATGCGCATGTGCTGGACTCACCGTCGTCTGTATGTGGAACTTGCATCAAACCTGTTGAGCGAGGGACAGAACCAGAAGGCTGCCGAAGTGTTGAAGTATCTCGACAAGCATATTCCTGAATACAACGTACCCATCAGTTATCACAGCGGCTCTTTGGATGAGGCTACAGTCTATGCTGGACTGGGTATGGAAAAGGAATGTAAGCATCTTGTGGATGGTATAACAAAACTCTGTCGTCAGTATTTGACATGGTATCTGAGTCTGGGGCAGAAAGATTTTCTGGGCAGTCAGCGTGAGTGCATGATGTATCTGTATATAATGCATTCCTGTGCTAATGCTGTGGAAAAGGTGGATGCTGCATACGCAGAAAAGATAAATATGGAACTTGCACAATTCACAGATGTCTATCAGAGTCGTGGAGGTTCGATGCAATAATGTTTATTGAGCGACCAGACAGATGGCTCAGGTGGCTGACTCCAAATGCTGTTTGGAGGATGGACCGAAACGAAAAGGCAGTTTATCTGACCTTTGATGATGGTCCTATTCCTCAAGCCACCCCATTTATTCTCGACACTTTAGAGAAGTTTGGCATAAAAGCCACATTCTTCATGGTGGGCGACAATGTTAGGAAGTATCCTGAATTGTATGAACGCATTGTAAAGTCAGGCCATCAGACAGGCAATCATACCTTCAACCATTGGAGCGGATATAAGCATGGTCTGTATCAATACACAGCCAATATTCAACAGGCAGATGAACTGATACATTCCCATCTGTTCCGTCCGCCTTACGGGTGGATAACGGCAGAGCAGCAACTTTGGGTAGCGAAGCATGATTTCAAGATTGTGATGTGGGACTTGGTGACACGTGATTACAGTAAGCGTGTGGTTGCCGAGGATATTCTCGAAAACATAAAAAAATATTCGCGCAATGGCAGTATTATAACATTCCATGACTCCAAGCGCAGCATAGAAAAGTTGCGTGCTGTGTTGCCTGAATGTTTGGAGTGGTTGCAAAATCAAGGTTATGAGTTTAAGACTATCGATTGAAAGTATAAAAGCCGAGGCATCAAACCTCGGCTTTTCTGCGTATGGAGTGGCAAACGTTGCACCTGTGGAAAAAGATGTTGCTGAAATGTTTATGAAGCAACTGAATTCTGGCGGATTTGCTGATATGGAGTATATGAAGCAGAATGTTGACAAACGGTTGAATCCTTTGCTGCTTATGCCAGACGCAAAGATAATGATTTGTGTTGCACTAAATTACACTCCCTCAGTTGCCATACCCCCAAATGAATATCAGATAGCGGCATACGCATACGGAAAAGACTATCACGATGTGATGAAGACCAAACTCCATCAACTTGCTGCACGACTGAACTTGCATAACTATCGTGCATTTTGTGATACTGCACCCATCTTGGAACGTTATTGGGCTTGGAAGGCAGGAATAGGTGTTATCTGCCGTAATCATCAACTCTCAGTTTATGGAGTAGGACAGCAATGCTTTTTAGGAGAAATAATGTGTGATGCGGAGGAGGAGTGCGGCTTGCCGCTTAACGAAAACAGATTGTGTGATGCGTTGTCTTGTAGTGCTTGTCAGAGTGTCTGTCCTGCAAAGGCATTGATGCCTGATGGCAGTTTTGATGCACGCAAATGTATTTCCTATCAGACAATAGAGAACAAAGGCGATATACCACCAGAAATAGCCAGCAAACTCGGAAATTCCATTTATGGTTGTGACCGTTGTCTGAAAATATGCCCTTATAATAAAGGTGCGGAGCCAACAACTGAGAATCAGTTCAATATTTCAGAGGAACTGTTGCAAATGAAGAAATCGGACTGGCACAACCTCACCGAAGAACAATTTCGGAGATTGTTTAAAGGGAGTGCTGTAAAACGGGCAAAATATTCAGGACTGATGCGCAATATTAAGGAGTTAAGAAGTTAAGGAGTTAAGAAGTTAAGGAGAATGTAATTTACGGATTTACAGATTTACGGATGTACGGATTTATTTAGGGTTTACTGAAAAAGTCCGATACTCTCGACTATACCGCAGCTTGTGCATGGTTTCCCCCGGCAACTTGCAAGTTTGATGACCTTGACGTATGCATCATAACTAACCTTGGGTGTATAAATTGTCCGCAAAACAGATT
>JAZLEX010000075.1:0-3998 GCA_045615485.1 Prevotella sp. | reverse complement strand
CCTCAACCCTCAACCTTTTCCTTACCTTTGCGGTGATTTTTTTAAAAACTTAAACTTATAATGAAAAAATCCATTTGTTTGTCGTTTGCTTGTTTTCTGTTAGCTGTTAATGTTCTGGCGCAAGGAGTAACTGTCCAGTCGGGCGATCTGAAATTCAACTTGCAAGGTTACGGACAAGCTAACTATAATGTCAAGAATACTAACGACGAAACCACCAACAAGTTTGAACTCACGCGGGTGATTCTTATGCCTAATCTGCAGCTCACTCCTAAACTCAACTTCTTTGCAATGATTGATATTGCCTCAAAGTCGTCGGATAAATACATGCACGAATACTGGGGACAGTATCGGTTTTGCGATGCCTTTAAAGTGAAATTCGGTCAAGGTAAAATCCCGTTTTCAATCGAGAACCCGTTAGCTCCAATAGCTGTTGGTAACATATTTTTCCACGAAGGTTTAGCCTATCTTGCAGGCATAGGTGGCGATGCTTCATACGGAAATTTTGTGGGACGTGATTTGGGACTGTCTGTCGGTGGAGATTTGTTTAAGTCTGATAAGGGGTATCATCATTTGTCGTACTCTGTTGGTGTGTTTAATGGTTCAGGAATGAATCAGGCAGAAAACAACAACCAAAAAGATTTTGCCGCAAAGATCGACTACAAACCATGCAGAAACCTCACATTTTCTACATCTACTTATCTTGGCACAGGTCATGCTATTGCCGACGACCAATATGGTCAGTTCTGCAAGGATGATGACTACAAACGCCAACGTTGGGCAATAGGGGTTGAAGCGAACACGAATCAGTTCTATCTGCGAAGCGAGTATTTGCGCGGATGGAATGAGGGCACTCCATCGCAATCGGCATACGCTGAAGCATGGCTGAAACTCATAAAACTGAAAAAGCAGAAACAGAGCATTGATTTAGTGCTCGACTATGAATATTTTGACAGAAACATTCTGCAAAAAAACCTTACGCGAAATTATTTGGTAGGAGTGCAATGGTGGTTCTACAAAATGTGCCGCCTGTCATCACTTTTCCAATTTAAAGATTCATCTGATGGCAACAACTCACGTTGCTGGGTAACGCAATTGCAGTTGGTATTCTAAATAAGGTTGCCCGGAAATTCCAGAAATTCCGGAAAGCCCGGAAAACCTCATAACCGAAAATTATATGAAAAAAGTTGCAGTTTTTTGTTCGGCAAACGAAACCATTAAACCAATATTCTTCAAGGCTTCTCAGGAACTGGGCGAGTTTATGGGTAGAAACAATTATGCTTTAGTGTATGGTGGTTGCAATATGGGACTGATGGAATGTATTGCTAAGGCTGTGAAAGAGAATGGTGGGCATACCATTGGTGTTGTCCCTTCAAAAATTGAGGAATGGGGAAAAATCAGTGACTATGTGGATGAGCAAATCATGGTTGACAATCTGAGCATAAGAAAGGACGTGATGGTCGAGAAAAGTGATGTTATTGTTGCTCTGCCTGGCGGCATCGGTACTCTTGACGAAATCTTTACTGTTGCCGCAGCTACAACTATTGGCTATCATAAAAAGCATATCATCCTTTATAATATCGATGGTTGCTGGAATAAACTCATTGCCCTGATAGAACAACTGCAGGCTGACAATTTCATACGTGGCAACTATCGCCAGTATTTCACGGTTGTCAACGATTCGGAAGAGATGAAGAAAGTGCTAACCAACATGCTGCAACCATCGCTGTTTTGAAAAAACCATTAAGAACAGCAAAACAGTACATTACATTATGAAAAAACTTTCACTTATACTATTTGCTTGCTGCATCATAAGTCAAATTGTAGTAGCACAAGAGAAGGACGATTATTTTAAGGCTGTCAACTATCAACCTAAGGATGAAGTGCATTTCACAGGCAAGACTATTGCCACCCCTGCACGTCATGATGGGGGATTGAAGCCTGTGGTCGGTATTCACAACATTCAGGTGATGAGGGCATCGAAGCCCTGGACTTATAATCACCAACCGTTTCTCGCTTACTGGAAAGGGAAATTCTATCTGCATTATCTCACTAATCCGCGTAGCGAACATCAGGCTCCAGGGCGCACTATGTTGACAACAAGTAGCGACGGCTATTCCTGGAGTGAACCTGTTGTGCTGTTTCCTGAATATAATGTGCCCGACGGAGTTACTAAACCTAACCTCTCAGGAATTGTGGCGAAAAATCTACAGGCTGTGATGCACCAGCGCGTGGGATTCTATGTGAGCAAATGCAACAACCGACTATTGGCTACTGGCAACTATGGCATTGTGCTAGCTCCAAAAGATGACCCTAACGATGGGAATGGCATTGGACGTGTGGTTCGCGAAATAAAGGAAAATGGCAAGTTTGGGGATATTTACTTCATTTACTATAATCATGGATTCAATGAGTCGAATACTGATTATCCTTTTTACAAAAAATCAAAGGATAAGGCTTTTGTCAAGGCTGTGGATGAAATGATAGCCGACCCTATGCAGCGTATGCAATGGGTTGAGGAGACCGACAGGAATGACTCTATCCTGCCATTGGCTTCACCATACAAGGCGTTTTGTGGATACACTCTCCCTGATGGACGTAAGGTGGCTCTGTGGAAACATGCTGTTACAAGCATTAGCAACGATGGTGGAAACACATGGAAATATCCTTGCGAAAGAGCTTACGGCTTCGTCAATAGTAATGCTAAAATCTGGGGACAAAGACTTTCCGACAGCACCTACGCCACTGTCTATAATCCTGCCGAATACCGTTGGCCATTGGCAATATCATTGAGCAAGGACGGACTGGAATACACTACATTGAATCTTGTGCATGGCGATGTTACTCCAGAGCGTCATGGTGGGGCGTATAAAAACTATGGTCCGCAATATACACGCGGCATCCAGGATGGCAACGGAACTCCTCCCGATGGTGATTTGTGGGTGACTTACTCTCACAATAAGGAAGATATGTGGGTGAGCCGTATTCCTGTACCAGTGAAACTTGATGCCACGCAACATGCCTTTGGCTGCTTCTGCAATTATTCCAAATTGGAAGAAATGACGGATTGGAACATCTATTCTCCTCTTTGGGCACCAGTTAGTCTGAATGGCGACTGGTTGCGACTGGCTGATCGTGACCCTTACGACTATGCAAAGGTTGAAAAGGTGCTGCCTCTCACAAAAGAACTACAAGTGGAATTCGATGTACGCTCTGAGCAGAACGACCATGGTGTGCTGCATGTGGAATTTCTTGACGACAAGGGCAATGTGGCATCACGAATAATCGTCGATTCCACCGCTAATTTTTTGGCAAAGGGTGGTGCACGTTCCGCTACCATCTTAAGGCAATATAAGCCAAATACCACTTATCATGTAAAGGCTATTCTTTCAACAAAACTTCATCGTGCCTATTATTATATAAACGGAAAGTTCTGCACCAAGCGGCAGTTCGACACTCCAGTAGAATCTATTTGCCGTGTGCAGTTCCGTACTGGCAGCCTGTTTGATAAGCCCGACATTGAAACGCCAGCCGACCAGTTCTTCGATATGCCGCGTGCTGATGATATGGATTCTCTGTCGGTATTTGAAATTGCTGATTTTAAAACAAAATCACTCGATGCCGATGCTGAAGCTGCAATACTGAAATATGATGACTATGCTCATTATGTAGAGCATTTCAATAGTATGGAGGACGAGAACATCATTACTGATATTCCAAATTCCGAGGCTTCAGAATGGATGCGACGTGAGATTCCACTCTTCGACTGTCCACAGGAAAATTTCCGCGAAATGTATTATTATCGCTGGTGGTCGTTCAGAAAGCATATTGAAAAAACTCCGCAGGGCTATGGGATTACGGAATTCCTTGTGAAACGCAGTTATGCTGATAAATACAACCTTATTGCCTGTGCCATAGGGCATCATGTCATGGAGGGCAGGTGGTTGCACAATACGGATTATATCCAGCAAAACCTTAATCTTTGGTATCATGGCAATGAT
>JAZLEX010000074.1:0-2488 GCA_045615485.1 Prevotella sp. | reverse complement strand
ACAGAAAGACTTGTCAAACTAAATCAAGTGGCAATTCAGCAGATGAAGGTGCTTGAAGAATCTGAAAACCGTAAATATCTGAAGTAGTATGTATCAAATAGCCATAATGAACAGGGAATGGAATGAGATTGAAATCCTTGATATTTCCGATGATACGGTAAACACCAGAACGTTATCAGAATCATTAGGTATCAGTATTATAACCATAAAGCGTAATCTTGCAGCGATGCAATCCGTGGGTGTCATTAAGCGTGTTGAAAGTGATAAGTCAAGTCATTGGGAAACAATAAATCAGTAAGGACTAACAAAGAAAAGAATTATATGCGATTATTTGACTTATTCAAGAAGAAGCGGGACAATTCTTCAGAAAGTACCACAAATATAAGTACTGAATGTCAAACTAAGAATTGGGAGTGTGGCAGAACCCCCGAATTGAAGGACATTGCACGTTTCATTGTAGAGAAGCAAGAATGTAATACCGCAGCTATACAGCGTTATTTTGGAATCGGTTACAATGCAGTTGGGAATTTCATTAGCCAGCTACAGCAAGTCGACATTGTTGACTACAATAGAAAGGTCCTTGTTGCAAATTCAAACGAGATTGAGAATCTCCTTGAAAAACAGAATAGCACTACACAAGATGAGCATCATACCAGCTCTGTATTTGTTGAATCTAGCAACCTTCAGCCGAACGATTTGACGAGTGTAAAAGAATTGACTGAATATGACTGCTACGTGGTCTTCGACACAGAAACATCAGGTCTTTACCCTAACTACGGTCACGAAATCCTACAGATTGGTGCAGTAAAATATGAAACCGTAACAGGCAATAAAGTTGATTCTTTGAGCCTTCTAGTTAAGCCATCACCTCAATGCGTAATCGAACCTGCCGCTCTTCGCGTAAATGGTTTGAATGTACAGAAAATCCAGGAGAAAGGTGTAGATAGAAAAGAAGCAGTTCAGCGTTTTATCTCATTTATTGGTCATTATCCCTTGTTAGCATATAATTCTCCTTTTGACATGCGATTTCTGATTGCAACTTGCAAGGCTGTTGGCATCAGCGTCCCACAGAATAAAATTCTGGATGTTTTGACATTGGTGCGCCGTTTGTCCTTGCCTACATGCAACAACAAACTCGCTACAGTTTCAGAGCATTTCGGCTATAGTTCAACCAACTATCATGAGGCTGTAAGCGACTGCGAAGCAACCAACTATGTGTTTAGGAAAATATGCTTCGACGCGAAAGGCAATGTTGTGAATGACTCTACTGATGACATGCATCTGAACCTTCACAATAATGGTGTTGAACTGGATTCTTACATTACAGACATGCTCGTAGAGGTTGATGTTTTCTCTCGGCTGACTGGCGAGTTACTCTACACAAAGACTATAAAGGAATACCTTGACATGGGAACCTCCTTAAGATACAGTAGCATACAGACATCTATGAATGAGGAGAAATGGGTTGGCGATTATGGCGTAAGACGTCATTCTGATGGGATAACCGCTCTAACTCCTGACCCAGCATACGGAAAGCGCTTGATTGATGTGTTCTCTCGCAGTACTGGAGAGTTCCTGTTCACGAAAACGTTGGAAGAATGTGCAGCACTTTCTGGTAAATTATCCAAGAATATGATTGCACAAGCAATCTCAGATAAAGCTTTCGCTGGCAACTACGGTTTCCGTGATCATAATGATGGTGCAACTCAAATAGAGCGTGATTTCTCGTTTGGCAAGCGAATGATAGATGCATATTCTAAAGAAGGAGAATTCTTAAAACGCTTTAATGACGTTACAGAAATTGTCTCTGAATACGGATTTGTAGGTGAGAGCCCAATCAACACAATGCTTCGTCTGGAAAAGAAAACGTATAATCTCAACGGCTATGTTTTCATGTACGCTACATCCGGAACACCCATAGAAAAGATAGAACCTGTGCTAACCACAAAGGAGGCCAAGCGCCCAATATACGTTTACGACTTGGAAGGCAAATTGCTTGGTGTATTCACCAAAGCTGCGGCCATAGAATCGCAGTTTAATCTTCGTGCAGAAGGTATTCGCAGATGTTTGTCTGGAGGCAAACCACAATATAATGGTTATATTTTCCGCTATTCAGAGACAACATTAAGCGAAAAAGAATTAGCTGTAGCAAAAGAAAATTTTGCCTATAGAGAAATATCACAAGTTTAAATGCATTAAGAAAATATGTCTACCTTCCTACTTCGCCGTCCCGTTGACTGGTCATTGCTGACGAATGGCTTCCATATTCCTACGGAGTTCCATCCGTTAGTGTATGCTATGCCTGGAGGTGAACTGCAGCATGGCGATAAGCGAGGAGTGAGGATATTGATTGACGGCGAGGAGTTCATCCAGATGTGGCAGGACAATTATGCAAAGATGAGTGACGAGGATAAAAACATGCTCCCTCTGAAACACATTGCTTTTGTCGGAACGAATGAATAGTATGAAACAAATTATAGCTAAGTTT
>JAZLEX010000073.1:0-5435 GCA_045615485.1 Prevotella sp. | reverse complement strand
AACTCTAAACTCTAAACTTTTTTCATACCTTTGCAGCCGCTAAAGAAAAAAGCATTTTCAACATGCACCCTTAGCTCAGTTGGTAGAGCACCTGACTCTTAATCAGGGTGTCCAGGGTTCGAACCCCTGAGGGTGTACAACTGGTATAGAAGAGTACAATAACGACACTCAAAAAGTAAAGTTAAAAATGCACTAATATCCTCGGAAATCCCGAGGATTTATTTTTTCCAAACAAGACTTTTCGGACTTCATTTTCAAGACTTTACGATTTACTCTATTTCCGACTGCAGATTAAAAAATTATTGTTCAACCTGCAAGGATGTGGTTGCAATGGTGGAGTTGAGATTTGGACATATTTGGACAAACCGCTACCAATTCCGCTACCAAATTAGCGAAAAAACCGCTACCTCCTACCTAAATGCAACCGCCTTGCATAAATGAAGAAGAAAATGAAGAGTTATGTATCAGTTGTCTATGACCGTAAGAAGCAACTAGAAAAAACTGGAAAAGGAAAGGTTGAATTACATATTCACCTGAATTGCAAAGAAAGAAAGCATTGACTACTGACTCTGACTACTGACTCTGACACTGACGCTATCGCAAAGTGATAGAGTGTATAAATAAAGGACAAAGAAAGAACAAAGAAACCATGAAGATAGTCTATCAGTTGCTTTGTAGTTGCTTTGTAGTTGCTTTATAGTTGCTTTATAGTTGCTTTATGTGTGCGGAAACCCTACTGACTCTGACTACTGACACTGACACTGACACTGACGGCTGACGCTGACTCAAATGTGGAATGTTGTATTGTTTATATTGTATGTTGTATGGTTATGGTTACTTTGGCGCCCATACAAATGTGAAATGTTGTATTGTTTATATTGTATGTTGTGTAGTTATGGTTACTTTGATGCTCATACAAATGTAAAATGTAAAATATAAAATATAAAACATAAAATGTAAAATGTAAAACATACACCCCCTCCCAATTCCTAAAAACCGCAAAACCATATAACCGCAAACTATTAAAAAATCTTAATTGTGCATTGTGAATTGCGCTTTATGATTTAAGAAATAGAGTTTTTTTCTTACTTTTGCAAAAATTTATTTGATATGAAAAATATTATTATTACTGGAGGGGCTGGATTTATAGGCAGCCACGTAGTCAGACTATTCGTCAATAAATATCCAGAGTATAAAATTATCAATGTTGACAAGCTTACCTATGCAGGTAATTTAGCTAATCTGAAAGACATTGAGGATAAGCCGAACTATAAGTTTGTAAAAGCTGACATCTGCGACTTTGACACCATGCTCAACCTTATACAAACCGAAAAGGTAGATGGTATTATTCACCTTGCAGCTGAAAGTCATGTAGATCGCAGCATCAAAGACCCTTTCACTTTTGCCCGAACCAATGTGATGGGTACTTTGGCACTTCTTCAGGCTGCAAAGATTTACTGGGAATCACAACCCACTCCTTACGTCGTGGAGCATGTAAAGAAAGGTGAAGATGGTAAAGAATGTAAAGAAAGTGTTCCTTGCCGTTTTTATCATATTAGTACAGACGAGGTCTATGGTGCTCTGAAAATGACGCATCCTGAAGGCATTCAGCCTCCGTTCACCACAAAGGCATCAAGTGGCAACCACCATCTGGCATATGGTGATGACTTTTTCTATGAAGATACTAAATACATGCCTCACTCGCCATATTCGGCATCAAAAGCAAGTAGTGACCATTTTGTCCGTTCGTTCCACGACACTTACGGAATGCCGACAATTGTTACAAACTGCTCAAACAACTATGGCCCTTATCAGTTCCCTGAAAAACTCATTCCGTTATTCATCAACAATATACGAAACAAAAAACCTCTTCCTGTGTATGGGAAAGGTGAGAATGTGCGCGACTGGCTCTTTGTTGAAGACCACGCAAGGGCTATCGACTTGATTTTCCATAAAGGCACAATTGCTGAGACTTACAATATCGGTGGATTCAATGAGTGGAAGAATATTGACATCATAAAGGTTATAATAATGACTGTTGACCGCCTGTTGGGCAGAGAGGAAGGTGAAGACATGAATCTCATTACATACGTAACCGACCGTTTAGGCCATGATGCACGTTATGCTATCGACTCATCGAAACTTCAGAAGGAGTTAGGATGGGAACCAAGTTTGCAGTTTGAAGAAGGTATCGAAAAAACCGTACGCTGGTATTTAGACCATCAAGACTGGCTTGACAATATAGTCTCTGGCGACTATGAACGGTACTACGACGATATGTACAAAAACAGATGACAGACAACAAACAGGCAACTCTTGAACTTGGGACTAAGCCCATTGGCAAACTGCTGTGGCAATATGCTATGCCAGCCATAATAGCGATGACGGCATCGTCGCTCTACAATATGGTTGACAGTATTTTTATTGGTCATGGCGTTGGGGCACTTGCCATTTCGGGACTTGCAATCACTTTCCCGTTGATGAACCTTAGTGCAGCTTTCGGTGCAATGGTAGGTGTAGGAGCATCAACGATTCTTTCAGTCAGATTAGGACAAAGAGATTACGCGGTAGCTGACAGGATTTTTGGCAACTGCCTGTCACTGAAAATCATTACTGGCTTGATATTTATGGCTGTATGCCTGGTATGGCTCAATCCAATACTCAAGTTTTTCGGTGCTACAGAAAACACATTGCCTTACGCACGCGACTACATGGTTATTATCCTTGCCGGTAATATTTTCACTCATATTTATTTCGGTCAGAATGCTCTGTTACGCTCAATTGGCAAGCCCAAAATTGCCATGTATAGTACGATTCTAACCGTGGCGATAAATACAATCCTCGACCCAATTTTCATATACATTTTTAATTGGGGAATCAGAGGGGCTGCTATTGCAACCGTTATCTCACAATGTATCTGCCTTGTATATCAAACCAGCATATTTCTGAATCCAAACACCATCATACGCTACAAACGTGGAATTTATGGACTTCGCAGTCGAGTTGTAAAAGATATTCTTTCCATCGGACTGGCACCATTCCTGATGAACTGCTGCGCATGTCTGGTGGTTATTTTTGTAAACAAGGGACTGCTGCATTATGGTGGTGATCTTGCAGTCGGGGCTTACGGAATAGTTAATCGTGTGGGATTTATCTTTGCCATGGTGGTGATGGGACTAAATCAGGGTATGCAGCCTATTGCAGGTTATAATTATGGAGCACAACAGATACCGCGACTCATGAAGGTGTATTACTACACCATGGGACTGGCTACAATTGTCTGCATCATTGCCTTCATCGTTGGAGTTGGTTTCCCTGAAGCATGTGTAAAGTTGTTTACTCATGATGCCCAACTGATTGCCATTGCCACTCCTGCAATGATTCTCTATACATGCACCTTTCCTATTATAGGCTTCCAGATGGTAACAACAAATTTCTTCCAAAGCATAGGTATGGCAAAAATCAGCATTTTCCTTTCGCTCACTCGTCAACTGATTTTCCTATTGCCTGGACTGATTATCCTTCCGTTGTTTTTCAATCTCAATGGAATCTGGTATGCCATCCCACTATCAGATATTTTGGCATCTGTGATGACTGCAATAATATTTTTTATTTACAGGAAAAAATTCAAGCAAGATGAATGATATTTTCTCTATAACAATCGGTCGCGAATTAGGTAGCGGAGGACAAGAAATCTCTAAAATATTGGCAGAAAAATTCGATTGTCAGGTTTTCGACAAGGAGATTCTGACACTTGCTGCCAAAAATAGCGGATTTACTGAAAAATTGTTTATCGACCATGATGAACGTCATGGAAAGCTGCACAATCTGCTTTTCAACAAAGTGCCTATCATAGGACATGCCAATTATTACAACGAACAAATATCACAAGGCTCACTGTTCAAATTCCAGAGCGACGTCATTCTTCAGCAGGCTCAGGACAAACGCTGCATATTTGTTGGTCGTTGTGCCGATTACGTCCTGCGTGAAATGAAACAGAAAGTACGTATTTTCATCTATGCCGACCTGCCATATAGAATCCAGCAGGTCATGGCACGCAGACAATGCAATGAAGCCACTGCCCAAAAGATTATTAACGACACAGAGCGAAAACGTGCCAACTATTACAATTATTATACTGGTCAGCAATGGGGCGATAAGTTTTTTTATGACCTTTGTATCAACTCCTGCACATTTGGAATCAATGGTACGGCAGAGTTGTTGGCAGAATACATAAAGAAAAAATTGATTCTATGAAAAAGATAGGTATCATCAGTGACACGCACTCCTTCTGGGATGAGAAATTTGCCAAATACTTTGCAGAATGCGACGAGATTTGGCATGCTGGCGACATCGGCAATATGGATGTGGCAGAACGATTAAACGAAATCTGTCCTCTACGTGCCGTACATGGCAATATTGATGGTGGTGACGTGAGGATTACCTATCCTGAAATTCTGCGTTGGAAATGCGAAGATGTTGACGTGCTGATGAAGCATATTGGCGGTTATCCAGGCAAGTATGATGCCAGTATTGCACATAAAATATACAGCAACCCACCACAACTGTTCATAAGCGGACACTCACATATTCTCAAAGTAAAATTTGATAAAAATCTGAATCTTCTGCACATCAACCCTGGAGCAGCTGGATTGAGTGGATGGCAGCAACAACGCACCATCATCCGACTGACCATCGATAGTAGCAGTTTCAAAGATTTGGAAATAATCGAACTGAATAAATAAACGACACAGACGATGACTCTGACTCTGACGCTGACACTGACTGCTGACTGATTCCTAATTTCTAAAAACATGAAACTTCATACAATAAAAACTCTGATTGCTGAGGTAGCGCCATACATTAAGGGCGACAACAAAAATACTGACAATCTGCTAAAGAAATATATTCATGATTTCATGCAGAACGAACCAGTTGCTGACGCATTTGGGTTCAACCCCATAATCATGAATCTGCAAACCATCAAACTCTTTGCCAATGAAATAGGAGTAATGCGCGAGGCCCTGCTTGGACTATTGCTATACTCTCTGTGCAAGAATAATCCCAACGGAGAAGACAATATAAGAACCGACTTTGGTGATGATGTTGCCCATATCGTACATGGACTGAACAAAATCAGTCAGTTATACCAGAAAAACACATCGGTGGAAACAGAGAATTTCCGTAATCTTATGATTAGTTTCGCTGCCGACATGCGTGTGATTCTCATCATGATTGCCGACCGCGTAAACCTTATGCGCAGCATTGGCGATACTGAAAACATCGAAGCCCGCTCAATGGTTGCACGTGAAGCATCATTCCTCTACGCACCTCTTGCACATAAACTTGGATTGTATTCATTGAAAAAGGAATTGGAAGACCTGAGTCTGAAATATCTTGAACCAAAACCTTATTTCCATATTCAGGAAAAACTC
>JAZLEX010000072.1:0-7455 GCA_045615485.1 Prevotella sp. | reverse complement strand
CAACTCAAAGCAAAACTTGGCATACAACATGAATGAGGGTTTAATGACGATATAAATTGTAAATTTATGAAATTTCATCTTAACATACTGATATTACTGTTAACAGTTGTGACTGCTTTCATAGGGCATTTGCAGGAGTGTGCACCTGTTGAATCTGTAGTTACAGACAGATATGCGGATGTTATTTCTAATGCCGACAGGCATAATAATTGTGAAGCTACTCTGAATGACGGAATATCTTTCGGACAAACATTCTCACTTCGACCTCAGAGAGTTTCTTCTTCTTCAAGTGGTAAAAATCCTGTCTCGTATGCTGGCAATGCACCGGTAGCATACGGTAGTAAAATAAGCATTTATAATATAAGGTGTCTTGCAAGACTGGGCAAGGAAAGAACGGAAACAGCTCCATTCCAGTCAGATACGTCAAGTGCATATTATGTCTTTGCACTTCGGCGTATTTTGTGTTAGCGTTTAGGTGTGTTCTATAAATTCTAACATGATATGAGCTCTTATGGTAGCCTTCATGTTGGATGCTTTCAGTTTCTTTTTTATCCTTATTTTGTGCATTTGCACAGCAAAAATTTTTTATTATAAACTTAATAAACGCTATAACTATGTCAAAATTTAATTCAGAGGAAATGGCAAATGCCGTTTCACAACATAAAAATGTTAATATTACAAAATCTTTTTTCGGTTTAGTTGAAACCGCAATTTATATTCCTACAAATAGCAAAATTGGCACATTCAGAAGGTATTATGCAAAGGAAGTGGGGGAGTGTTTTTATAAACTGAATGGGTTGTCAGAAGAACGCCTTGATGAGTATGTGAATAAAATGGGAAAATTGCCGACAAACGACAATGGTAATATGAAAGTTGAGTTCTGCCTGTCGCAAGACAACAATTTTCTTGTGATGCAAATCTTCCAGTATCTGGATTTGAACTACCATCCCATATCGGCGGTGATAGTTTATGAAGGCAAGATTGCAAAGATTATCGCTAAACTGTTTTAGTCTGGTGCAGGATGGTAAATTCTGAAAAAATGGTATAATCATTATTTAATTTTGTTAAAACATAATCAAATTAGAAAAAAAAGTTGTACCTTCGCGCCAAATTGGATTTTTTTAAATTTGATGACAAAATTTTGACAATTTAACGAAACTCGACATTAACAAAATAAATTTATGAAAAAACTCGGATTACTGTTTGCCGTATTGTTTACAGCGACTTCATTTATGTTCGGTCAGGGAGCAAAGAACATCAGAATTAATGAGGTCATGACTAACAATACAGGCAATTACCTTGATGAGTACGGTCATACATTGCCATGGGTAGAGTTGGTGAACAATTCGTTTACTACTTACAATGTCCGTGGAATGTTCCTCACAACGGATAAGGCTGTGCTCGACGAAAACATGAGTGTGCCCGACCGAATGAAGTTGATGAGTCAGATTCCAAACGGATTCGACGAATCGCTGATTGGTGGTCGCCATCATTTGCTCCTATTTTTAAACAGTGCACCAGAAAAAGGTCCAAACCATTTGAGTGTCAAGGTTCAGCCAGGACAAGAAACTTGGCTGGCATTCTATGATGGCAATGCCAAGAACCTGATAGACTCAGTAACAATTCCTGCGCTGGATTCCAACACAAGTTATGCTCGCATAGCCGATGGTGCTGACAAGTGGATTGTCTGCAAGGAAAAGAAGGTCACTCCTTATGCCAACAATGTTACCAAGCAGGAACTTTCAAAGGTAGAAAAAATCAAGACAAGCGACCCTCATGGATTTCTCTTGGCTATTCTTTCCATGGGAGTAGTGTTTGCATGTTTGGCTCTGCTGTATGTCTTTATGAAGATTTTCGGAAAGGTTTCAACAGGCTTTGCCAAGAAAGAAAAAACAGAGGAAACTTCTGTTCAGACAGTTGCCCCAGTTGCTACCAGAAAGGTTACCGACAAGGATGTGATTATGGCAGTCATTGCAATGGCTCTCGATGAGTACAATGAAGATGTGCATGACACAGAAAGTGGTGTTATTACAATCCGAAAAAATACTAATGCTTTAAAAATAAATAACTTACAATTATGGCAAAACAACAATCTTCGCAAATGAATGCGACCGATCCGGCTTATATTGCTGTGATTTCAATGGCTATCCATGAGATGACAAACGAAGCTCATGTAAAAGAAAGTGGTATAATTACCATCCAACGGAAAAATACTTGCTGGAACAGCAAACTTAATAGTTGTAAATAATTTAATAATAATTAACGATATGAAGACTTATAAGTACAAAGTTGACGGTGTTGAATATACAGTAAACATCGAAGAGATTGAAGGTAATGTAGCAAAAGTAACTGTAAACGACAAACCTTTTGAGGTTGAACTTGAAGAGCGTATGCGTCCTACAGCAAAGAAACCTGTAGTTTTGACAGCTCCTAAGGCTGCTGCTCCAGCTCCAGCTGCTGCTCCAGCTCCTAAGGCTGCCGCTCCAGTTGCTGCAGGTGCAGGCAAGAAGGTTCTTGCTCCTCTGCCAGGAACTATCACAAGTGTTGAGGTTCAGGTTGGACAGACAGTAAAGGTTGGTGACACTGTTGTCGTTCTTGAAGCAATGAAGATGCAAAACAACATCGAAGCAGAAACAGCAGGTACTATTACTTCTATCCTGGTAGGCAAGGGCGATTCTGTAATGGAAGGAGCAACATTGGTAACAATCGGATAATATGAACGATACTTTAGACTTCCTATTAAAGAATTTTAATGAGTTCCTGACCTATACAGGTTTTGCTAACGGTCAGCTTGAGAACTACATTATGATTCTTGTGGGCGCTATCTTCCTCTGGCTTGCCATCAAGAAAGATTTCGAGCCATTGCTGCTTATCCCTATCGGACTGGGTATCATATTGGGGAACATACCTTTCCGTGCAGATGCAGGACTGGAAATTGGACTTTACGAAGACAATTCCGTGCTGAACTTCTTCTATCAAGGAGTAAAGTTAGGATGGTATCCGCCACTTGTCTTTCTTGGCATCGGAGCTATGACCGACTTCTCTGCCCTTATCAGCAATCCTAAACTGGTGTTGGTAGGTGCAGCTGCTCAGTTCGGTATCTTCGGAGCATATATGGTTGCACTGGCTTTAGGCTTTGAGCCTAATCAGGCTGCTGGTATTGCCATCATCGGTGGTGCCGACGGACCGACAGCTATATTCCTGTCGTCAAAGTTAAGTCCTAACCTTATGGGAGCTATTGCAGTGTGCGCATATTCCTATATGGCACTCGTGCCAGTAATCCAGCCACCTGTAATGCGACTGCTCACTACCAAGAAGGAGCGTCTTATCCGTATGCCAAAGCCTCGTCAGGTGACAAAGACAGAGAAAATACTGTTCCCTATCATGGGACTTCTGCTGACAACATTCATTGTTCCGTCAGGTCTGCCTCTGTTAGGTATGCTATTCTTCGGTAACCTGTTGAAGGAAAGCACAAAGACTGACCGTTTGTCAACTACAGCTGGCAATGCTCTCAACAACATCGTTGTAATGCTACTCGGTCTTACAGTAGGTTGCTCTACTCAGGCAAGCGAGTTCCTTACACTGAACACTATAAAAATATTCTTCCTCGGAGCAATGGCATTCATTATTGCAACTGCAAGTGGTGTTCTCTTTGTAAAGGTGATGAACCTTTTCCTCAAAGAGGGCAACAAACTGAATCCACTGATTGGCAATGCAGGTGTGAGCGCAGTTCCTATGGCTGCACGTATCAGCCAGAACTTAGGTCTTGAATACGACCGCCGCAACTATCTGCTCATGCACGCTATGGGTCCAAACGTAGCTGGTGTCATCGGTTCTGCTGTTGCAGCTGGTGTATTGCTCGGTTTCCTTGGATAAAACAATAATCGTCCAGGTATCTGATGTATGATACCTGGATTTTTTTATCAATAAAATTATTATTAACTTATGCAGATTCCATTTGTTTTTTGGTTGGTGCCAGTGGCTTCATTGGTAGCATTATGTATGGCTTGGGTGTTTTTCAAGCAGATGATAAAGGCTGATGAGGGCACACCACGTATGAAAGAGATTGCCGAACATGTTCGTAAGGGTGCGATGGCTTATCTCAAACAGCAATATAAAGTTGTAGTCATTGTATTTCTTGTCTTGGCAGTAATCTTTGCTATTATGGCCTATGGATTCCAGATGCAGAACCCTTGGGTTCCATTTGCATTCCTCACTGGCGGTTTCTTCTCTGGACTGGCAGGTTTCTTCGGAATGAAGACTGCCACTTATGCCTCTGCACGTACAGCCAATGCTGCACAGAAAAGCCTCAACGCAGGCTTGCGCATAGCTTTCCGCAGTGGTGCCGTAATGGGACTTGTCGTTGTCGGACTTGGTCTGCTCGACATTGCAATATGGTTTGTCATTCTTCAGGCTGCTGGTGTCAGTTCATTGGTAACCATAACCACAACAATGCTTACCTTCGGTATGGGTGCATCTACTCAAGCATTGTTTGCACGTGTTGGTGGCGGTATTTACACCAAGGCTGCCGATGTTGGTGCTGATATCGTGGGCAAGGTTGAGGCCGACATACCAGAAGACGACCCACGCAACCCTGCTACCATTGCTGACAACGTAGGCGACAATGTAGGTGATGTTGCTGGAATGGGAGCCGACTTATATGAAAGCTATTGCGGTAGTATTCTTTCTACTGCAGCACTCGGTGCTACGGCATTTGCCCTTCAGCCTGCCATGCAGTTGAAAGCCGTCATTGCTCCTATGCTTATTGCTGCTGTGGGTATCTTCCTGTCGCTTATAGGTATTTTCCTTGTTCGCACTAAAGAAGGGGCTACAATGAAGGACTTGCTGAAATCTCTCAGCCTTGGCACAAACACATCAGCAGCACTCATCGCTGTTGCAGCATTCGTTATTCTGTATCTGCTGCAGATTGAAAACTGGCTGGGCATTGGATTCTCAGTCATTACTGGTCTTGCTGCTGGTGTCATCATCGGTCAGGCAACAGAATACTATACATCGCATTCCTATCGTCCAACCCAGCAGATTTCTGCGGCTTCACAGACTGGTGCTGCAACCGTAATCATAAAAGGTATAGGCACAGGAATGATTTCTACAATGGTACCTGTTGTCACTATTTCAATAGCTATCATGCTCAGTTATCTATGTGCTAATGGTTTCCAGCTTGAAATGACGGCAGCCAACCTTTCCACTGGTCTTTATGGTATCGGCATTGCTGCAGTAGGTATGCTTTCTACACTTGGCATCACTCTTGCTACAGATGCTTACGGTCCGATTGCCGACAATGCTGGCGGTAATGCTGAAATGAGCGAACTTGGTGCTGGGGTGCGTCAGCGAACTGATGCTCTTGATGCTCTTGGCAACACCACAGCAGCAACAGGCAAAGGTTTTGCCATTGGTTCAGCAGCACTCACAGCCTTGGCTCTCTTAGCTTCATACATTGAGGAAATCAAGGAGGCAATAGCACGTGTTGGAAAGTCGGATATTGTGGCTCAGATTCAGGACATTCCTTCATTCATGGACTATTTCCAGGTCAACTTGATGAATCCAAAAGTGATAGTAGGTGTGTTCATCGGTGCAATGGCTGCTTTCCTGTTCAGTGGTATCACAATGGGAGCTGTGGGTCGTGCTGCCGAGGCGATGGTTGAAGAAGTACGCCGCCAGTTCCGCGAAATAAAAGGCATTCTTGAAGGCAAGGCTACTCCTGACTATAGCCGATGCGTGGAGATATCAACACGTTCAGCACAACATGAGATGATTCTCCCTTCTCTGCTTGCAATCATCATTCCAATCGTAGTGGGACTTGTACTTGGCGTTGCTGGTGTGCTCGGACTTCTTGTAGGTGGTCTGGCAGCAGGTTTTACTCTGGCTGTGTTTATGGCAAATGCTGGAGGAGCATGGGACAATGCAAAGAAGATGGTCGAAGAAGGCAACTTCGGAGGCAAAGGTTCTGACTGTCACAAAGCAACAATCGTTGGCGACACAGTCGGCGATCCGTTCAAGGATACATCAGGTCCTTCTCTCAACATCCTTATCAAACTGATGAGCATGGTAAGTATCGTAATGGCAGGCATGACAATTGCATTCCTGTAAACGACCTCAAAACCGTACAACCGTACAACCGTAAAACCTCAAAACCTCAAAACCGTAAATATTTTTTCTATGCGTAGATTATTTTTAATGATTGCAGTCTGTTTTTGCTGCACATCTATTTGGGCACAGATACTTGAACCTGTCAAATTTACTGCCTCTGGCGACCGCGAACAAATAGTGTTCAAAGCCACTATCGACAAAGGTTGGCATGTGTATTCTCTGGAAACTCCAGAAAATAAAGATGCCGGACCGATTTGGGCTACATTCCATGTCAACAAGATGGATGGTGTAGAACTCGTTGGTGGACTGACTACAGAAGGCAAAGAAATCACGGTGTTCGATGACATGTTTGGTATGGAACTATCTTATTTTGAGGATAGTGTTACTTTTATACAGAAAATCAAAGTCCTTAAAGATGACTATACCATCGACTGCTACCTTGAGTATGGCACGTGCAACGATGAGAGCTGCATGCCACCGACTCCTGTTGAGTATAAGCACATCGCCTCAGTATCAGAAGGTACTGCAGCAGGAACGTCAAACGATTTTGGCACTCTGATGTCTATTTTGCTCGCAGGAATCATAGGCGGACTATTGGCGTTGCTCACGCCATGTGTGTGGCCTATGATTCCTATGACTGTGAGTTTCTTCTTGAAACGCAATAGTGAACGCAAAAAGTCTATTCAGGAAGCAGTCCTCTATGGTTTGTCAATCATAGTAATCTATCTTGTACTTGGGCTTGCTGTAACGCTGATATTCGGTGCAGCTGCAATGAATGAACTGGCAACCAATGCAGTAGCAAATATCTTCTTTGCTGTGTTGCTCATCGTCTTTGCACTCTCGTTCTTTGGAATGTTTGAAATGCGACTTCCCGACAGCTGGGCAAACAGTCTCGACTCCAAGTCGGAAAAGATGGGAGGCTTGTCAGTGCTTTCAATTTTTCTCATGGCACTGGTGCTGGTTGTTGTGTCATTCTCATGTACGGGTCCGCTGATTGGAGTCTTGCTGGTAGGAGTTGCTGCATCAGGTGAGATATTGGCTCCGACAATCGGAATGTTTGGCTTTGCTTTGGCTTTAGCCGTTCCGTTTGCATTGTTTGCCATCTTTCCAAACTGGCTCAAGGCAATGCCGAAGTCTGGTAGCTGGATGAACATCGTGAAAGTATCTTTAGCTTTTATCGAACTGGCATTTGCATTGAAATTCATCTCCGTTGCCGACTTGGCTTACGGATGGGGCATTCTGCCACGATGGCTCTTTATACTTCTCTGGATAGCAATCTTTGCAGCAATGGCAATCTATGGCATCTGGACATTGGTGAAAAGTCGTAAGTTCATCGTCCTCAAACTT
>JAZLEX010000071.1:0-5974 GCA_045615485.1 Prevotella sp. | reverse complement strand
CGTCCTCTGCTGAGCCGTTGCCAGTTGTACATCCTCAAGGAACTAACGAGAGACGATTTGCTTGAATTGCTACAAAGGGCTATTACGCAAGATGCTATACTTTCTAAACAAAATATTGAACTGCAAGAGACAGGGGCACTTCTAAGATATTCTGGAGGCGATGCTAGGAAACTATTGAATCTGCTTGAACTTATCTGCGCCGATGGTTTGACAAGCTCACCAACCAACGATGACTCTGACACTGACTCTGACACTGACAATGATAAAAAAACTGTAATTACTGACGAATCTGTCAAACAAGTGCTACAGACTAATCCGTTGGCTTACGACAAGGATGGAGAGATGCATTACGACATCATCTCTGCATTTATTAAAAGCATACGTGGCAGCGATCCCGATGGCGCACTTTATTGGATGGCAAGGATGATTGAAGGCGGAGAGCAACCTGAATTTATTGCTCGTCGTATGATTATCAGTGCCAGCGAGGATATTGGCTTGGCGAATCCGAATGCCTTACTGCTGGCAAATGCAGCTTTCGATGCGGCGATGAAGATAGGTTGGCCAGAGGGAAGAATCCCACTTGCAGAATGTGCTGTCTATCTGGCATGTTCTCCTAAAAGCAATTCTTCATATTTAGGCATTGGTACAGCCCTTGCAGAAGTAGAGAAAAGTGGCAATCAGCCTGTACCGCTACATCTAAGAAATGCACCGACAAAACTCATGTCGGAACTGGGGTATAGCGATGGCTATAAATACTCTCACGATTATCCAGGACATTTTGCTCCGCAACAGTATCTGCCTGATTCCATCAAGGAACATAGATTCTGGCATGCACAGCACAATAGTCCAAACGAAGAGAAACTCTATGAACAAATGGTAAAATGTTGGAACGAAAAATATAAAATATAATAATTTGCAATTTGCAACGACAACCGCAAAATCACAAAGCAATGAAAAAAAATGAACAAAACAGTGAAATGGCCATGAGCCATTCTGTCTGCGAACAACCTGACATTCAGGTTGACAAAGAAAATGAAACATCAGAGTCTGCTGAAACAGAAGAACCAAAAAGACGCAAAAAAAGAAGCAAAGAAGAAATGGAATCTGAAGAATCAGAAAATCCAAGCAAGAAAGGATCAAGGAGCAAAAGCAATGCTACTTCTTTCAAGAGCGTGACTAAAGGTTCCATTTGGGACTTGCAGGAAAACGATGTAATATCAATGCTCAAGTATTCTGAACGTGAAGCCGACTTTTTCGAGACCTTCTCCCATTATGTGACAGTCATAAAATATGCTTTCTTCTACGAAACCTATAATCCTGAAAGCAAGCCACAGACAATGATGCTCGAAAAGCAGGGATATAAACTTGCCAATGTAAAGGTAGATGGTAACACTATACACTTCGGTATAAAGAAAAAATCCATTAAAAGAATAACGGATTTTTCTTACGAAAACATCCATCACATCACAGCAGCAAAGATGCTCGATGTCATAGCCAATAATTTCGGTGGGGGCTGGGAAAGCATTTCACAGAGCATCAAAGATATTATAGAAAGTGGGTTTGACGTAAGCACTACAACCTTGCCTACCGACCGTCTCAAACTTGAGGGTGGTATGTATGCCAATAAGATAGCCGATGGATTTGAAGTTCTTGAAATTCCTCGTGGCGCATGGACAGAAGCAATTTTTGCAAAAGTCAAACCTATTATTGAAACACCAAAGATGCAAATACTTGGAGATGAGTTTGACGATAACGATATTGATAACGACAGCGATATGTTTGCAGATGACATCGATATGAACAATGAAGATGTCGATGATATGACTGAAGACAACTACCGCACAATATTTGCTGAAGGCGGTGGCGAAGAAGATGAAGAAGGCGAAGACATTTACGGCGAATGATGAGATTTCTTTTACCTATATTGGCTTGCCTTGCCATTAGTACATCTTCTGCAAAGAATGCTGCCGAAGGGCAACAAAAAGTGTTTCTCACACCAACCAATCAGCAACGCATCTACCGCAGAAGCTTTACTGCTGATTATATTGTCAGCAAAATAGTAAATGGTGACACATTGAAAGTTCCATTGTCGAAAAATGGTGCTCAAGAATGTGCGCGACTGACTCCCGACTGTGAGAAGGTGGTATTTATACGCAGCAATAATCTTTTTGTCACAACCCTTGCTACTTGTGAGGAAAAACAAATCACTTTCGATGGTGTGACAAACAAAATCATCAACGGCAAGCCCGACTGGGTATATGAAGAAGAGTTTGGGTTGAAGACATTCTTCGACATTAGTCCCGACAGTAAGGTTATAGCATGGGTTCGTACCGATGAGACAGAGGTTCGCACCTTCTCTTTTCCTTGGTATCAAGGCACAAATCCAGAGAAGTCAGAATATGCCTTATATCCAGGTATTTACGAATATAAATACCCAAAAGCTGGAGAGGCGAATTCAAAAGTCAGCGTGTATGTGCATAATCTTGAAACTGGCATCAGTCAACAGATCACTCTCCCACTCGCCCCAGATGGCTACATACCACGAATCACCTTCACCGAACATAGCGAAAAGTTGGCTATTTCCACTCTCAACCGCCATCAAAACCGTTTTGAAGTGTATATTGCCGACCTTGCAAAAGGTGAGACGAAGCGCATTCTTCAACTCACCACAAAACAATATTTCAGAGAAGACCTGTATGGATATTTCTCGTTTAAAAACGACAAGTTCGTCTTACTCAACGACAGTGATGGATACAATCACCTCTATCTGTACGACATAAACGGACAACTTGTACGTCAACTTACACATGGCGACTTTGATGTGGCAGAATACCATGGCTGCAATAGTGCTGGTACAATTTTCTATTATTCCAGTCACGAACTCTCACCATTGGAATTGAATGCATATAGCATCGATTTGAAAGGCAAGAAGAAATGCCTTACTCCTGAACGCGGATGGCACAAGGTGACTTTCAGCAACGATTTCAAGAATCTTACAGACGAATATTCAACCATCAACAGCCGCCCTGTTGTAATCAGAAAGGATGGCAAGAAGATAGTAGCAGAAGCGCCACAACCTGCAATTGAATATCCTGCCGAATTATTCAGTTTCACCACATCAGAAGGTGTTACTTTGAATGGTTGGATGGTGCGCCCGAAAGATGATGGCAAGAAGCATCCCCTCATCATGTATCAGTATTCGGGTCCTGGCAGCCAGGAGGTGAAAAACTCATGGAATGTTGGCTTTTATAATGGACTTGAATGGGAACGCAAGATGGCTGCAAAGGGCTATGTGGTGGCATGTGTCGATGGCAGAGGAACAGGCAGTCGTGGTGCAGATTTTCTTAAATGCACCTATCTCACTATGGGCGACAAGGAATCCAAAGATCAGGTCGAAGCTGCAATATGGCTTGGAAATCAGCCATACATTGACAATGACCGTATTGCTATTTGGGGTTGGAGCTTTGGAGGGTTCAACACACTGCTGTCAATGGCAGAAGGCAGACCTGTGTTCAAATGTGGAGTGGCAATAGCACCAGTCACCGATTGGCGCTACTATGATTCCATATATACGGAACGATTTATGCGTACACCACAAGAAAATCCTGATGGTTATGACATTTCTCCAATCCACCGCTATAAAAACCTGCATGGTAAGTTGCTCATCATGCACGGATTGGCAGATGACAATGTGCATTTCCAAAACACTGCGGAATATGTGGAAAAACTCGTACAGGAAGGTATTCAGTTTGAAATGCAGACTTATACCAACCGTAATCATAGCATCTATGGTGGCAGAACGCGCAACCACTTGTTGACGCGCCTCGAAACATTCCTTGAAACAAACCTACAACCCATAACCCATAACCCACAACCCATAACCCATAACCTACAACCGATAACCATTATTTATTATTTTCAAACTACTAAACATACAAACTATGACAGAAAAATTTAGAATTGGGAGTGATTTGCTTGGTGAGAAAGAAGTACCAGCAGAGGCACTTTATGACGTACAAACCGTGAGGTGTTTGGAAAACTTCAATATCAGTCACTTCCACCTCAACGAGTATCCTAATTATCTTAAAGGTCTTGCCCTGACTAAAATGGGAGCTGCCGAAGCTAATCATGAATTAGGACTTCTCACTGACGAGGTCCATAATGGAATCATGGCTGCTTGCCAGGAAATTCTGGATGGCAAACTGGTTGAATATTTTCCTATCGACATGATTCAGGGAGGTGCTGGTACAAGCACTAATATGAATGCTAACGAAGTGATAGCCAACCGTGCCCTGCAGATTATGGGCTATGAACTGGGCGACTTCAAACATTGCTGGCCTAACGATGATGTAAACTGTTCACAATCAACTAACGACGCTTATCCTTGTGCTGCTCACCTCGGACTATACTTCACTCACCTTGAAGTGATACGACACCTGACCGAACTCATCAAGAGTTTCCGCAACAAGAGCAAGGAATTTGCACACATTCTGAAAATGGGACGCACACAGTTGGAAGATGCTGTTCCAATGACTCTCGGTCAGACTTTCGGTGGCTTTGCTTCTATTCTGGAGGATGAGATTGTACACCTTAATCATGCTGCAGAAGATTTCCTGACTGTCAACATGGGAGCAACAGCTATAGGTACAGGCATTTGCTCTGAACCAGGATATGCTGAAAAATGTATTGCTGCATTGCGCAAGTTCACAGGGTGGAACATAAAACTTGCAGCCGACCTTGTTGGTGCAACATCCGATACATCTTGTCTGGTAGGCTATTCTGGTGCTTTGAAGAGATTGGCTGTCAAGGCTTCTAAAATTTCAAACGACCTACGCTTGCTGGCATCTGGTCCTCGTTGCGGACTGTTTGAAATAAATCTGCCAGAAAAACAACCTGGTTCAAGTATTATGCCAGGAAAGGTCAACCCTGTTATTCCTGAGGTTATGACTCAGATTTGTTATAAGGTTATTGGCAACGATGTTTGTGTTACTATGAGTGGCGAAGCTGCACAGATGGAACTAAATGCCATGGAACCAGTGATGATACAATGCTGCTTTGAAAGTGCTGAACTGCTGATGAATGGTTTTGACACATTGAGAGTGAACTGTATCGATGGCATCACAGCCAACGAGGAACATTGCCGCAACTACATCCGCAATTCAATAGGCATCGTGACGGCACTCAATCCTATCATCGGCTACAAGCATTCCACCAAGATTGCAAAGAAGGCAAAAGAAACTGGTCGTGGAGTCTATGACCTTGTTCTGGAAGAAGGCATTCTTACAAAAGAAGAACTTGACACCATTCTCGCTCCAGAGAATATGATAAAACCAGTTAAGCTCAACATCAAACCAAGAAAATAAAATTATGTGAAGGCAATGCACAATTAACAATGTACCCTTCAAAATGTTTTTTCCTCATCGAAAACGACTATTATTGACTATCAATGCGTTAGCACTTGGTGTTGCACACACTCCGCAAACTCACTAACGATGGTTTACTCATCCCAGCGCAAGATGGCTATAAGTTGTCTGATAGATATTATGAAATCGCCAAGAATGTCGGAACTGTCGAGGACAACCGGAAGAATGACACTGTAAATATCCCAGTAAATGATACGGTAAAATTATCACAACTCACTGAAAGACAGAAAAAGATTTATCATATCATAAAAGGTGATACGATAAATGATACTGTAAATGATACTGTAACCGCCAAAACATTATCAGAATCATTAGGCATCAGTATTATAACCATAAAACGTGATCTTGCAGCTATGCAATCCGTGGGTGTCATAAAGCGTGTCGGAAGTGATAAGACTGGACATTGGGAAGTGGTAAAATAAATTATAATGATATGAAACTCGGTAGACTTGAAAAAATAACAGACCTTCGCTCTATCTGGAAGCATGAAGCTAAAGAGTTTACACCTTGGTTGGCAAAGGAAGAGAACCTTGAGTTGCTGAGCGAGGCAG
>JAZLEX010000070.1:0-2876 GCA_045615485.1 Prevotella sp. | reverse complement strand
TTTTACCTGAAAAGGTCTGTCATTGTTAGTTGGCAATGTATGTCGTTGGCATAGCTACCAGGAGTCAAACCGAAAGAGGTTATCATTGTCAGAAGAACGGTCTTCTTTGTTTCGGTTTCACGTATGAATGCCTCTTTACGATTTCTTATCTTTTCGTCCTCTTTCTCTGTGAGTGTATATTCTGCGTTGGTGTATTTCATCTCACAGAGGTTGATGGTATCATCGTTTCTGTCTATCAGGAGATCTATCTGTGCTCCTTTATGAATTGTCATTCCACTTACAGAGTCCTTCTCGCCTTTGTATGACCAGGAATGAACGCTACTTACCACAGCAGAGAATCCAAGTGCCTCCTTAATCTGATTTACATGTTGCATACAGACACGCTCAAAAGCTCTGCCTGCCCAACCTGCATGTATGGATGAACCTGCTTGCGAAGTCCAGAAATGCTCATCACCATTGACATTTTCACGTATGAAGTCAAAATAGAACAGCGTATAGTTGTCTATCAACTGATAGATGGCATCCTTGTTTTTCTTACCTATTGTGGTATATTTACGTATAAAGCCACATTGTTCAAGTTCCTGGAGTGCCTTCGAGAAAGCTGTATTGTCTGTAAGATTTGAGGTTTTCAGCACTTCCTCTCTCAGCAATCCACTCTTTTTCTTTGCAAGAGCTGTGATGATGGCAATGTGACAACGCGGTTTGCTAAATAGAGAGGCATAAAGAGCATCAAATTCCTGAGAGAGTTCACCTCCCATCTGAAAGAACATTCGATCAAAGTTTTGAGCGACGCTCTGTCCTTTCTTCAAAAAACTCCAGTAATAAGGTATTCCTCCTAGAGCCATATAAGCTTCAAGAATCTGCCTATCTTTATAACCAAGATGCTTCGATTCGCAATATTGCTTGCATTCTCTGAGACAGAAAGGCTGAAGATGCACCTTACATGTCAATCGGTTGTGAAGACCACCATAGTTCATAATTACGTTATCGATAATCCAAGAAGTAGCACTACCGCAGATAACCAATATGATATCCTTACGTGTTGTTGCCCATGCATTCCAGAAATGATCGAGCGAACGTATGAAGTTCGACTTCAGTGTATCCATCCATGGTAATTCATCTATAAAGATTACCTTCTTTTTCTTATCTACAGGCATTGCCTTTAAGAAATCCCATAGCAAACGGAAAGCATCTGACCAGGTCTTAGGCATAGCGCATTTACCCATACCTGCGTTATACAGAGACTCGCGGAAGTCGTTCAGTTGTTGTTTTTTCGTAGTTCCGTAGATACCTGTATGCTGAAACACAAAGTCGTAGTTGAAAGCCTCACGAATGAGAAATGTCTTACCAATACGACGTCTTCCATAAACTGCGACAAACTGCGATTCATCAGAACCAAGCAGTCCTTGCAACGTTGCTATTTCTTTTTCTCGACCTATTATCATTTTTTTATTTTTTTGTGGGTGCAAAGGTAATAAAAATATTCGATAACTTGTGGAAATCTACTAATTTTTAACACATTTCCACAAAAAATAAGTGTATTTACTAACAAAAATATCAAAAAATTCAGATTATTTGCGTTGTTATTGCCAGATTTGGCACGTTTATTATCCAATTATAATTGTAATAGATTTTTGGAGGTTGCTATAAAGGTGTGTTCTATTAATTCTAAAATCATCGCAATATAATTTATAGAACCCACCTAAACAAAGTACATGTAAGGTTGATAACCTCCTTATCTCTGCCTTTTACTCACTATTTACTCACAATTTACTCACTCCTATAGAGTAGCCACAGAGTGTAGTCTGTGTGAGCAAATTGTGAGTAAAAGGTAGAGATGTGGGCTTTTTTAGCTTTCTTTTAGTATGACATGATGATTGCCGAGGCTTTCGTTCAGGAAATAATCGGCATGGCTTGTGGCAGGATCTAAAGCTATGCGTATCTGTGTGCGGCATTTTCGCTCGTCGGACTGGTTTTCTACTATTGTGCCATGCAGGACTACGGACTTTTCGAGAGCCTTTCCTCCAAATTTCATTATCGTTACTTTGTTCAACGGTAGCTTTCCTTGAATTGCCACACCACTCTGGCTCTCAAAATGCGAGCGGATGATGTACTCCGAGGTTTGTTTCAGTCCTATTGTGCAATGTGCGAAAACCACTTCATTCTTGTCGGTATCTATAAAAGCAGGGTTTGCCATAAACGAATCTTTGCCCATTACCTGTTTTGCATAGAGCATAGTGAAAATGGTCTGCAAATCGCCTTCGCATCCAGCCACGATGCCCTCGTCGTTGAGGAGTGCCAAAGCAAGACACCCCGTTGTGTGCAAGCTTGTTATCAGACTAAAACATTGAATGGTAAGTGCATTGAGTTGGTATTCATCAGCGATTCGTTTTAGGGCGAGGTAAAGTCGGACGGCCTTGATGATTTCTTTATTGTCTGGTTCTACGATTGCTTTTGCCTTAGCCACAAAAGCACTTGCCAAAGTAGCGGCATCAGAGTCGGTTGTTTGGGCATAATATTCCTCTACTTTTGACAGGGGGATGTCAACATACTCTACACCCCATTTCCTCTTTACCAGGTCGTAGTCAACACCACTTGCCACTAACCAGTCGGAAGGTTGTCCTAATACGCCAATACGCTGACCATGCATAGACGGTTGTGGGTTTTGGGTTATAGGTTGTGGGTTGTAGGTTATGGATTGGGAGATTGGGAGATTTGTCGTTTGGTCGTTTGGATTCCCCAATTTCCCAATTTCCTAATCTCCTAAAATGACTGACAATCTTTTCCATAGAGCCGTGGAGGATGGTGCAGTTGTCGCCCTTGTTGCGTATCCATGTGGCAAGTTCGAGTGTGGCAGCCAGCGAGTTTGCCTTGCC
>JAZLEX010000069.1:0-5275 GCA_045615485.1 Prevotella sp. | reverse complement strand
GGCAATAACGGCTAGGATAGTCAGTTTCATCGTTGGCTCCAATGACATGTCGTTTTGGAATAACCGTCAGCGATAGATGCTGTAACAAATTAAATCTGTTTCAATATCAGTTAAATACAAACCCATCCTTGATTTTATAATTCTGGCTTGGGTTCCTTGGATTATTGTCGATATAAAGATGAGTGGCGTCCGGTGGAACACTGACAACCTGACCAGGCTTGATAGTCTTTTTCGTCCATGACGCCCCCTTGTTGCGAGAGAAGGCTATTTCAATCGTTTTTGCTGGTTTTCCAGTTCCGATATACTGAATGGTAGAGGCGTGGCATATCGGAGGCATAAATGCCAAAACAGATACAATAGCCAATACAATCAATAGCTTCATTGTTCTCTCCTCTGGATATGTTTCAAAGTATATTTTAATTTTTTTATTATAAGTGAATATGACAAGACAAAACAACGTCTAATTAGATTACGAATTACAGTCGAATATTATTGAATATTCAGTTCAATCATTAATATTTCGATATGACAATAAAAATTATTCTCCATTTTTATATAGAAATAAGATATATATGGAGGATATTTACCTATGATTCTAGACTATCTCAAAGCTGGTTTTCCCGCAATTTTGGTCAGAACACTTGAACCCCACAGGGCAGAGGACAAAATCAAAAGCATTACCGGATGGAAAGTGTACCATTGGGACTGCATTGCAGGTCTAAAGCAACTGGCACCAACCTATTCTGCTGATGAGAGCCTCACCAATCCAGTTGAAGCAATTCATTGGCTCTCAGGTCAGCAGGATACGGTACTCGTTGCCCACGGTCTGCAACACTTTGCAGATGATCCGATGGTACAGCAATCCATTCTCAATGCCATTGTCCTTTTAAAACAAGTTGGATGCTGTCTGGTACTCATTGCACCGACAGAAAAGCTCCCTCTTGCCCTGCAACCCTTTTTCCAGCTCATCGAGCTGAATTTACCCGATGAAGAAGCTCTTTTTGCTCTGCAAAAGGAACTGGGCGACCCCATTAACATTAATCCCAATAGAAAGGCCGCCAGGCTGGCTACTGGGCTAACAGAGTTTCAAGCCGAAACTGCGTACAGCTTATCAGTTACCAAGAAAGGCTACTTCAGCAGCAGTATTGTGACTCAGGCAAAAGCCCAGATGATTAAGAAATCTGGTTTGCTTGAGTTCTACCCATCTGCTGAAATATCCGAAATCGGCGGACTTGATCCGCTAAAGTCGTATGTAAAGAACCGTGCTCAAGCCTATGACACGGATTCCCAACTTCCAAAACCAAAAGGGATACTGCTTGTAGGCATTCCTGGCACCGGCAAGAGCTTAACAGCCCGCGCCGTAGCAAGTATCCTCAATTTCCCCCTCATTCGTCTGGATGTGGGTAATTTGAAGAATGGCATCGTAGGTGAGTCTGAAAGACGCATCCGTGAGGCCACAAAGGTCATTGATGCCTTTGGAAACTGCGTACTCTTTCTCGATGAACTCGAAAAAATGTTCGCTGGCACCAAATCCAACGGCATTAGTGACGGTGGAACTACTCAGGGCATGTTCAGTCATTTCCTGACATGGGCAAATGCTCAATCATCCGCTTTCATCGTTGCCACTGCCAATGACATTCAAAATCTCCCGCCTGAATTTCTTAGGGCCGGAAGATTTGATGCAATCTGGTTTGTTGACCTTCCAACACTTTCAGAACGGCAAGAAATCATCAGGATCATGAACAGGAAGTACAAGACAGATATGCCTGATTCATGGGCCAGTGACCTTAATGGTTATACCGGCTCAGAAATCGAGCAAATCTGCCGTGATTCTCTGTTTGATGGCTTACCAAACGCAAAAACAAACCTGATTCCATTGTCTAGGACAATGAAAGAGGAAATTGAAGCATTGCGTTCATGGGCGCACTCCCGTGCCCGAATAGCCAACACGCCTGATGAAGTACCAACCAAGACCCGCAAATTGCGTGTCATCAATAACCCTACCCTAACGAAGTGAGGTTAATCATGTCACATGTTTCCAAAATCGAACTTGAAATCAAAGACCTACATGCACTTAAAAAAGCATGTGAACGCTTGGAAATTGAGTTCGTTGAGAACCAGCGGACATATAAATGGTATGGCCGTCTTATCAGCAAGGATTCAATTCCTGTTGGTATGACTGAACAAATGCTCGGCAAATGCGAACACGCTATTCACGTTAAACAATCCAATCTTGGCTATGAGGTAGGTGTCGTTAAACAAAATGACCATTACATCATTGTCGCAGATTACTGGGACGCTGGCCTGAAAAGAACCATTGGCAATAACGGTTGTTTGTTAAAACAGGCATATACCGCAGAATTGGTCAAATCTTTAGCTAAGAAGCGTAACTGGATGTATTCTGAAAAGAAAATTCAAGATTCAATTCAAATTACGCTTTGTGCTGCATGAGGACTCTGAAATGAAACAAATCGAAGTAGTTGTTTCCAGTTCTGGTGAAATCAAACTCACAACAAGCGGTTTCTCTGGACACTCATGCCTGGAAGAAAGCCAATTCCTCAAAGATGCACTCGGAAATGAACTGTATCAACAGCTTACTCCGATCGCATTGCAGGCCAATAAAACAAGTCATGTCTTGATATGCCAGCATGGTGGATTTTCTCAGGAATAACAACCACCCCCAAAGGAAAACATAATTATGTGCTTTGACGCCCAGAAGATGTTTCAGGACGCTGCCCTGTTGCAGCTCACTACAACGTGTTGGACGACTGATAAAAAACTTCCAAGCTGCTATCTTTCAGCAATAGGCAACAGTGATTTTCTCAAGGGTCGCAAAATGTTGCTCCCCAAAGAAGATACTGAGAACATTAAAGCTACGATTGGACTCGCAAGAAACTATTTGCGTAGCATGGCCTTGCCATTTCCGCTGCGTGGAGTAGTTCTCATCCCAAAACAGCTTATCAGCACCGTTCAGGAAAAACTTTCGGGATTGCAGTGGACATTCTACTCTCATGTAGAAGATTTCATTACAAATTTCGATGCAACTGTCGATGAAGCCAAAATACGGTTGGGTGAACTGTTTGATGAAACGGAATACCCTTCCAAAGATGATCTTCGGAAAAAATTCAAGTTTGAATGGCGATACTTAACCGTCGGCCCGTCAACAACTCGTATACTTCCACCTGCAATATATCAGGAAGAAGTGAATAAGTTTAAACAGCTTATGGAGGATGCACGCCTTGAAGCTATTGATGCCCTTCGCACCGAATTTACAGAGTTAATCAGCAACCTGACCGATAAACTCAATGGAACAGATGACGGAAAGATCAAAAGGCTTCGTGATGCAGCGGTTGACAATTTAAAGGCATTTCTCGATACTTTCTCCCAGAGAAATATATTCTCTGACGGTGCGCTTGATGCCCTGGTACAACAATGCCGAGGTATCATTGATACTGATGTGACTGCGGAAAGTATCCGCAAGAATATCAATATCAAGCACGAACTACATACCAAAATGTCTGAATTGGTAACGGCATTGGATAGCCAATTAACGCCATTGCCAAAACGGAAACTGAGGCTGGATAATGTTACCTCCGACAAGGCAGCAGAAATGCGCGATGTGGCGTAATCTGTATCGAAAATACGGATTCTGGCGTGCCCTACGCATGATGCTTACAATGCACTGGTAAATTAGATCAAAATCTTTCCCCTAACCATCAATAATGAACGAGATGGTGATGGGGATGCGCCCTTTCACCATCTTTCTCTCGTGGAGGGCGTCAATGCTTAAACTTTCCAAATCTCGCATCAATACCTATATTCAATGCTCCAAGAAGTATAAATATTGTTATATTGATAAGATACAAGTGCCTACACCTATCAGCATGATTGAGGGTTCAGCACTTCACGCCATTGTGGAATCCGTGCTTATGGGCACGGCATCACCAGAACAAGCATCTGATGACTTCTGGTCAACAGTATGCCTTGAGGAAACAGCCTACCCTGATGCTGCTTCTGTTGAAACAGCTAAGGTTAGTATCCTCAATGAATCTAACAAGTTCCTGTCACAGATTGGTCAGGTGGATGTCTATGATGTGGAAACATATCTGGAATATCCGTTGACCAATATCGAAACAGGAGAAATCCATCCCGACATAATCCTGCGCGGTTTTACTGACCTAATGGTGCATGATGGAGATGCAACCAGAATCGTTGACATCAAGACCAGTTCTCGACGCCCAATGGAATATCAGGCAGACAGGTCGTTTGATCTGGACGTATATGGTTATCTGGCAGCCCTAAGCATGGATCTCATGCCGGAGCTGCAAATTCCAATGTCGCTGCTTTACCTCGTTAGGACACGGGAGCCAAAGGTCATGTGGTTAAACTCCTACCGAGATACCACTGACTTCATCCGGCTCTATGACACTGTTTTGAATGTCGCAGCTGGCATCCAGAATGGCATATTTGTCAGGAGCCAAGGCTTCATGTGCGCTTCATGCCCTTATGAGACCATGTGTTACCCCCAACGCAGCCTGCAAGCAGCTTAACCGAGGTGCAGCATGAATGAAATCTCATATTGCTCGCCTGAAATCAGCGATCTAGCAAAGGCCATGATAAAGGTGCAGCAGGAGCTTCAACCAATAAACAAGGACTCATTCAATCCGTTCACGAAGTCAAAATTCGCTTCACTCCCACTGATACTTGAGGGATGCAGAAATGTGCTTCTCAAGAATCAAATCTGGCTGACTCAGTACCCTGTTCCCGCTGAACCAAACACACTGGGACTGGTTACAAAGCTGGTTCATGCCCCGACAGGACAATTCCAGGCATCACTGGCAATTGTGCCGCTGCCCAAGGATGATCCACAAGGTTTTGGCATAGCCTGTACTTACACCCGTCGATATATGCTCGCTTCAATGCTGGGCCTGATTATTGATGAGGATACTGATGGCGAATCTCAACCCACGCAGGAACGTCAGGGTAAACTAAAACCCCACCAAATTGCTGTTCAGAAACGCTCTGAACCAACACCGGCGGAACCATCACTACCACAGCTTGATGGTGTAACCTATGAAACCGTTTACGACAAAAATAATCGTGAAATAATCTTAGCACGCGGTAAAACTTATGCTGTTCGTGCTGACCTTTCATCAGCAGGATTCAAATATAATCCTGAATTTAAATATTTCTGGCGATATGCCGCTTAATTAATGCTTCAACTGGAAAAATAATAACTTTTCTCTCTTATTCCTTGCTCTCTTTTGCTGCAATG
>JAZLEX010000068.1:0-10594 GCA_045615485.1 Prevotella sp. | reverse complement strand
GTAAATTTCAACCTAAAAAACCGAAAATTGTTATTTCAGGAAGTCTTTGCGCATTGGGGCAAATGTATCTATCAGCAGTCCTGCTTCAAGGCATTTGCAGCCATGCAGTACGTCGGGCTCCATGTAGAGTCCATCACCTGCAGAAACAATTTTTGTTTCGCCATTGATTGTAAACTCAAACTTTCCTGAAGCAACAAATGTTGTCTGTGTGTGTGGATGAGTATGAGGAGTGCCTATAGCACCAGTCTCAAACTTCACCTTTACGAGCATGATGTCATCATTATAGCCCATTATCTGACGTACTACGTTTTCTCCGGCATCATGCCATTTTTCTTCACTTTCGAAAATAAAATTTTTTGAATTCATAATATGTTATTGTTTTGAGGTTGTGAGGTCGTGAGTAAAAAAAGCCCCCATTTCTGAGGGCTTTATAATTATTGCTGCTGTTTTTTAAAGCAAAAGGTTTTATTCAGCAGGAGTTTCTTCTGGCTGCTCTACAGGAGTCTCTTCTACAGCAGGTTGTGCTGCTGCAATGGCTGCTGCTTTCTTTTCTGCAACCTTAGCTGCAATAGTAGCGTTTACTTTCTTTTCTGCATCAAGACCAGCTTTCTTAATAGCACTTTTCTTTTCAGCATCTTTTGCTGCTACTGCATTGAGAGACTGTTCCTTGTTGGCTTTCCATGCATCGAAACGCTTCTGTGCTTCAGCTTCATCGAATGCACCTTTCTTGACTCCACCTTTGAGGTGAACCATGAGATAAACACCAATTGTCTTCAACAACATACGAGCTGTGTCTGTTGGCTGTGCACCTGTCTCGACCCAATAAAGTGCACGCTCAAAATTCAAATCAATTGTGGCTGGGTTGGTGTTAGGGTTGTAAGTACCAAGTTTTTCAACAAAGCGACCATCACGTGGTGCTCTTGAGTCAGCAACGACTACGCGATATACTGCATATCCTTTTTTACCGCCGCGCTGTAATCTAATTTTTGTTGCCATTTGTTATGTTTTAATGTGTTAATAATTTGCCCTTCACGAGGGCGGTTTATTTAAAATCGGGTGCAAAAGTAATAAAAAAGGTTGAGGGTTGAGGGATGATGGATGAGGGATTTATGTTTTTTTAACGTTTATTCGTAGATTTCATCAATTCCGATGTCATCGGATTCATGATTGCTCTTCATATTAGGATCGAAATCTTCAGGAATATCGAATTTCATTCTTGAGTCGTATGGCAAGTCTCTGTTGTCGTAAACTTTCTTCAAGAATATCCCCACTACTGGCAATGCTGCTGATGACCCCTGCCCTATTGTGGTATTGAAATGAATATCTCGGTCTTCACCTCCTACCCATACTCCGCATATCAGTTCTGGTGTGCAGCCCATGAACCAAGCATCTGAATTTGAATTCGTGGTACCAGTTTTACCTATCATATCGCCCGAATAGTATGAACGCATCCTGCGTCCGGTTCCATTATCAACTACGGCACGCATCATGGTTATCATATTGTACGAGCTTGTGGAACTGATGACCTCGCTCATCTGAGGTTTGAATGTTGCAACGACATTGCCGCGACCATCGACTATCTTGCTTACAAAAACAGGTGCTGTGCGCACGCCATGGTTTATGAATGCAGAATAACCGCCAACCATTTCGCCAACCTTTATGTCGCATGGACCGAGACAGAGGGATATGTATGGTGGAATCTTGTCGTTGCGTATTCCGAAGTTATGCAGAAGTTCCACCAGTTGGTGTGGGTCTAACTTGCTCATGAGGTATGCTGCCGCATGATTGTTTGACCAAGCCAAAGCACTCCTTAAAGACATTGCACCTCTTGAAGTGCCTCGCGGAGTCCATTCTTCACCACTTGAGGTGTAGGTTTGACGATAAGCAGGTACAACGTCGGAAGGTGTCCACCCATTCTCCATTGCCAGGGCAAACAAATAAGGTTTCATGGTTGAACCTATCTGCCTACGACCTTCCATTGCCATGTCGTATGAGAAATGCTCATAATCGAGTCCGCCTACGTATGCTCTGACAGCGCCATTCGTAGGCTCCATGCACATGAAGCCGCAACGCAAAAAGCTTTTATAGTAAAGAATGGAATCGTATGGAGTCATAGTAACTTCCTTATCCCCATTATATGTGAACAAGGACATAGGTACTGGCTGGAAAAACGTTGCGAAAATTTCCTGCTCGTCCATGCCTGATTGCTTCAGATTGCGATAGCGGTCACTATTTCGCATAGACTTCTTCATGATACCATCGATTTCCTTTTGAGAGATATTGTTGTATGGAGATTTCTTTGTGCCATTGCTGAATAATTGCTGCAGATAGCCAGCAACATGTTCACGACATGCCTGTTCGGCATATTCCTGCATTCGGGAGTCGATAGTGGTGTAAACCTTCAGACCGTCAGTATAGATATTGTAAGGTTTACCTTCACTATTACGGTTTTTATTGCACCAGCCATAGAGTTCATCTTCTTCCCATGCAAGAGAGTCCTCATAGTATTTCGACATGTTCCATGAAGGGTATGTTGTACGGTCGGGCTTTGTTGCCATCATAATCTGTCGCAAGTATTCACGCATATAGACTGCTATACCATCACGATGATCGAGTTTGTGGTATTTCAGCACGAGAGGTTCCTGAGACAACGAAGCCATTTCGCTTTCAGAAAGATAACCGTTTTTGCACATCTGCTGTAGCACGACATTTCTACGCTGGCGAGTGCGGTCCTTGTATCCTACAGGATTGTAATAAGATGGATTTTTGCACATGCCTACAAGTGTGGCACATTCGTTGATTGTCAAATCCTTAGGTTCTTTGCTGAAATATATATCGGAAGCATTTTTTATTCCGTTGGCATTGTGGAGGAAATCAAAATAGTTCAGATACATGGTAATAATTTCCTCTTTAGTGTAGAGACGTTCCAGTTTTATGGCAATCAGCCATTCAAAAGGTTTGCGCATAGCACGCTGCAAAGTGGTGTGGCTCTGTTCAGAGAACAACTGTTTTGCCAATTGCTGAGTGATGGTGGAACCACCTCCCGCACTTTTCTGTCCCATGGCTACACGTTTTACTATTGAACGTCCGAGGGCAATGAAATCCACACCTGAATGTTCGTAGAAACGTTCGTCTTCTGTTGCTACGAGTCCATGCACCAAGGCTGGAGGCAATTGGTAATAAGATATGTAAATACGATTTGCACCCACTCTGTTCCATGTTCCCATGAGTTTACCATCAGAGGAGTAAATCTGTGTGGCAAACTTATCAATTGGATTCTGCATTTCGTATAAATCAGGCATACCGCCAAGCCAACCATTCCACATTGAGACAACAAGTATAGCAAGCAGACCTATCAAGCCTGCAAACATACACCACATTACTCGAATCACCCTATGTTTCATAACTTTACTTTTTTCTTAGCTATTTTACTTTCGTTGTCGGTACGGTTGAGCGACGTGACAACGTATGTGTATTTCACCTTGCCATTATCGTATGGCAGTTTTATAAATGTATTTGCTGTAACCGCAACAAGATGTGAAGCATCAGAAACATCAATCTTCTCGCCTTTGCCAAATTTATATACAGCATATTTCACAGGCTTAACACGCCATTCCTCTCCCTTTTTTGCCTTGACCTTTGGAGCAGTCCAAAACAGGAAATATCCGTCTTCTGTCCATACTGGTTTAAGTTTTCGTGGTGCTTTGGGTGACTTTTCATTCATCCAAGGCATAAGAGGTTGTAGTGATGGACTGCGGAAATAGAGTTCTTTCAATTGGTCGGCATATTGTCCAACATTGTTGACTACAGCACGTGAATACCACAGGCAAGTTCCCGACACATTTGGAAGAGAACGTGTGAGTTGCATTTTTGCATACTGCTGATTGTTTGCAGGATTATCGACATCGGCAAATTTCACCGTGCGCTCAACATCTTCACCTACTATCAGCAGCCTGTCACCTGCATGTGCATTCCACCAATAAATCAGTTCCTTATAGTCGGCCAGTTCGTGACCTATCTGCCAATAAATCTGAGGCACGTAATAATCCAGCCAACCATTGTCCAACCAGCACATCACATCGGCATACAAGCCATCGTAATTGGTGAGTCCATTGGTGTTGCTGCCATCAGGGGTTTCTTTCTTATTGCGATAGATTCCAAATGGTGAAACTCCAAATTTCACCCAAGGTTTGGTGCTGCGGATTACCTCGTACAACTCCTTGATGAACATATTGACATTGTTCCTACGCCAGTCTTTTATGTTTTGAAAGTCATGACCATACTGATTGAATTGAACATGGTCAGGAATGGCTATTCCATCTACGGGATACGGATAGAAATAATCGTCAATATGCAAACCATCAACATCGTAGCGTTCAACTATGTCCTGCACTACATCACAGATGTATTTACGGTTTTCTGGCAGTCCTGGATTGAGGATTTGCAAGCCATCGTACTCAAAAACACGTTCAGGATGAGTGGAGACTATATGCTGAGGTGAAAGTTCATTAGTTGTTTTCGTCTTTGCACGATATGGGTTTATCCATGCATGCAGTTCCATGCCTCTTTTGTGGCATTCATCAATCATCCATTGCAGAGGATCCCAATATGGATTCGGTGCTACTCCTTGTTTGCCTGTAAGAAACCTGCTCCAAGGCTCATACTTACTGTTGTATAATGCATCACATTCTGGGCGCACCTGAAAAATAATCACATTTATACCATCTTTTTGCAATTCGTTGAGTTGATTAGTCAAATCGGCTTGCATTGTTTGGGTGGACATGCCTAAAAACTGACCATTGACACATTGAATCCACGCTCCTCGAAACTCGCGTTTTGGAGTGTCAGTGGCAGAAAAAACGTTCTGTTGCTCTTCCGTTGCGGCAAAGATACCGAAACAAGGCAGTAATAACAAGATAAAAGTGATTATTTTTTTCATTGATTTTTATTTATTCAAGTTACTTGGACGAGCCAAGCGATAAGGTAGATGACTCAAGCTCACTTGATGGTCTTGGGTTATCGGTTATGGAATCATTTACTATTTTTGGCTTTGCCAAAGAATCTGGATTTTCCTGGCATTTTGGCTCTTCTTGCTTCTCATGCATTCGCAATAAGACGATGTTTTCTAATATTATTAATTTCAAAGTGGTGCTGCTTTCATTGCTGACTTTATTCATCATTATAAAGCCTGTCAGCGATCTCATTTTCAAGTCCTTGGAAGTATAAATATGCATTACCGTCTTGCCATCGAGAGAGAAATTCTGCACTTGATAAGTCGTACTGTCGTTGTCATAATTGACTGCCAATAATACCGTTCCTCGCTTATAGCCATCCTGATACAAGAACTTCTGGTCGAACTGAAGACAGAAATGGTCGCCTGCATAATAGCTGGTATCTGTGTGCATATTGAAGGAGATTCTATTGAACGGAGCATAGTTTGAAAGTACCGAAAATTTATCGTAAAGCCAAATATTTGCCGTATCTCCAGTAGTGCCATAGGTAGTTTTGGTATTTGAAACTGCAACATTTCCGCCAACATTTATTGCCTCCTTGTTAAGGCGATTGCTCAATCTCTCGTATATTTTCTGCAATTCATCGCTATGACGGTAATAATAGACCATCGAACTATCAAATTCGGCTCTTGTTATACCATATTTCCTGAAGATTGCATTTATATAGACATTTTTATCATACTGACGTTTGTCATAATTTTCATTATACTGTTCTGGTGCATTCTGCGCAAGATGGAATTCATACAGGATATCTTCCATCGTTCCCATACTGACATGCTCTATTTCATCATGGCATGACGTAAACAGATATGTTAAAGCAAGAAAACTGAAAACTATTATGACAATCTTCCTCATTCGTTTTGGTTTTCTTTTTTCTTTGATAACAAGAAGGATAGTTCTTTCCTATAAAACAATAAAAGCGTTATTACGCTGCATGAGATACAAGCATCGGCAAAATTGAATACAGGTGAGAAGAATACGAAATGTTCGCCACCAACTACAGGCATCCAATACGGCCAGTTGGTTTCTATTATCGGAAAATAAAACATATCCACAACCTTGCCCATCATGAAAGATGTGTACCCTTCGCCAAATGGCACGAATGATGATATTATATAAGGTGTGGATTCGTTGAATATTAGTCCATAGAACAGACAATCGAAGATATTGCCAGCCGCACCAGCCAATACAAGTGACAGGCAAACAATGTAGCCAGTTTTGGCTTCGAGTTTTATCTCTTTGTAAATATAATACCCAACCAGACTTACTGCCACTATACGGAATATGGAAAGAAACTTCTTTCCGAATATTTCCATACCAAAGGCTGCACCATTGTTTTCGATAAAGGAGATATAAAACCAGTCAAAGACATGTATGCTTTCATAAAGGTGCATATTAGTCTTCACCAATATTTTTATGTATTGGTCTATAATCAACACGGCAATAATTATCACTATTGCCAAAATACCCTTTTTTCTGTTGCTCACAATCTTTTTTCTACCTCTTTGTTTCTCCGAGCTTATCCTCTATGCAGGTTGTTGCATGAGGTACGGCTCTCAAGCGTTCTTTTGGTATGAGTTTGCCTGATATGCGACTTATGCCATACGTTTTATTCTCTATTCGGATAAGTGCAGCTTCCAACCCACGAATAAACTTCTGCTGACGTGCGGCAGCTTCCATCAACTGTTCTTTTGACAGAGGGGAACTGCCTTCTTCAAGAATCTTGTAAGTAGGCGCAGTGTCGTTGACATCATTGCTATCCTCATTCATAAGTACGCGACGCATCTGCTCATAATCACGACGTGCCAATGCTATTTTTTCTTCAATAATCACGCGGAATTCTGCCAATTCAGCATCTGAATAGCATGCTTTTTCGACTGATTTTCTTGGTTTTACAGTTTTAGCCATAACTGAAGAGTATTAAATTTTAACAATATGTATTTTTAGTTTAAAATCATCAAAATCAATTTCGTCACCATTGTTACTCTCTATACTTATATAATCAGCTAATACCTGTGTCTTTATATATTCTGAATACGTCTCTATTGCAGCATTTGTAGCTGGATTTGATTCTATATAGATGTGTATTCTGTCTGTAATTTCAAGCCCCTTGTCTTTTCTGAGGTTTTGCAGACGATTGATTATCTCACGAGCCATACCTTCATTTCGCAGTTCATCGGTCAGTTCAACTTCCAAAGCCACTGTCACGAGTCCTTCATTGGCAACAAGCCATCCTGGAATATCCTCGCTGATTATTTCAACATCCTCGGCTGAAATCTGCAACTGGCAACCATCAACAATCAAATCAAGTGTTCCAGCACTCTCAAGTGCAGCAATCTGCTCCTGCGTCAGTTCGCCTACAGCATTGGCAACAGCCTTCATCTGCTTACCATACTTCTTGCCCATCACGCGGAAGTTGCATTTCACTTTCTTTACGAGGATACTATTGCCTTCAATAAACTTCAATTCCTTTACGTTGATTTCGTTTAGAATGAGTCCTTTTACTTCCTCAATATATTTCTGCTGCTCTGGTGTGGCAGGAATCATTATGCAGTGGAGTGGCTGGCGAACCTTGATATTTACCTTTCTGCGCAATGCCAAGACCATGCTCGTAATCTGCTGCGCCAGTTCCATCTTCTTTTCCAAACTTGCATTTATTACGCTGTCATCAGCCTCTGGGAATGTTGAAAGATGAACACTTTCTTCACCGCCTGTAAGGTCATGGTGCAACTGGTCGGCATAGAATGGTGACATTGGAGCTAATAGTTTTGCTACATTCAGCAAACAGGTGTATAGAGTCTGGTAAGCACTCAATTTGTCCTTACTCATAGCACTGCCCCAGAAACGTTTTCTGCTCAGTCGCACATACCAGTTGCTCAAGTTGTCGTTTACAAACTTGTCAATCAGTCGCCCTGCACGTGTTGGTTCATATTCATCAAAAGCCTTATCAACATCCTTTATCAGGGAATTGAGTTCTGAAAGAATCCAGCGGTCAATCTCGGGACGTTCGTCTATAGGAATCTGTTCTGCCTCTGGGTCGAACCCATCAACGTTGGCATAGAGGGCAAAGAATGAATATGTGTTGTATAACGTGCCGAAGAATTTTCTTCTCACCTCATCCACACCTGCAGGGTTGTATTTCAGGTTGTCCCATGGTGCAGAATTTGTAATCATATAGAATCTTACGGCATCGCTACCAAACTGCTCTATCTGCTCAAAAGGATTTATGGCATTACCCAATCGCTTGCTCATCTTCTCGCCTTTGGCATCGAGCACGAGTCCTGTGGAAATAACATTCTTGAAAGCCACACTATCCTTCACCATTGTTGCGATGGCATGCAGAGTAAAGAACCAGCCACGAGTCTGATCAACACCTTCATTTATGAAATCAGCAGGGAAAACCTTGTTTTCGTCAATCGCCTTGCTATGTTCAAACGGATAGTGCTGCTGAGCAAATGGCATTGCACCTGAATCAAACCAAACATCTATCAAATCGGCTTCACGTTTCATAGGCTTGCCGCTTTCGCTGCAGAGGATAATCTGATCAACAAACGGACGATGAAGGTCTATCTTGCTATAGTTTGCCTTACTCATACTGCCTGGATGGAAATCGGCATCACGGAATGGATTGCTTTTCATAAATCCAGCCTTTACTGATTTATCCATCTCGTCGTATAGCTCCTGCAGACTGCCAATGCATATTTCTTCGCCAGTTTCGGCATTGCGCCAGACTGGCAGAGGAGTACCCCAGTAGCGTGAACGACTAAGGTTCCAGTCGTTCAGGTTCTCAAGCCATTTACCAAAACGTCCACTACCAGTTGTAGCAGGTTTCCAATTTATCGTCTGGTTCAGTTCAAACATTCTTTCCTTCATGGCTGTTGAACGGATAAACCATGAGTCCAATGGATAATACAAGATTGGCTTGTCCGTGCGCCAACAGTGTGGATAGTTATGCACGTGCTTTTCAATCTTGAAAGCCTTGTTGGCTTCCTTGAGGTCAATACAAATCAATACATCCAACGTCTCGTCCTTATCGGTCAGTTCCGGATCGTAAGCATTCTTCACGAATCTGCCTGCATAGCGTGTCCACATAGCTGTGTTGACATATTTCTCAACAAAGCTGCGGTCAATATCCTTTATCAGATAATATTTTCCTTCCATATCCACAATCGGACGTTTCTGTCCCTTGCGGTCTATTATGTAAATGCCTGATATTCCAGCCTTTGATGCAACCATACGGTCGTCGGCACCAAAGTTTGGAGCAATATGCACAATACCTGCACCATCGTCGGTTGTCACATAGTCGCCTGGTATCACGCGGAATGCTCTGCTCGGATTGACTGGCAATATCATCGGCAACAACTGCTCGTATTCCATACCTACGAGATCAGCACCTTTATACCGTCCCACAACCTTCCAAGGTATAAGCTTATCACCCTTCTCATATTCCTCGAAAGGTAATCCTTCTGCTTCTTTGTTAAAGTATGCAGGCACTCTTGCCTCAGCAAGTACAGCTGTTATTGGCTGACCTGTGTAAGGGTTGTATGTTCGTATTGCCACATAGTCAATCTTTGGTCCCACACAGAGAGCAGAATTGGCTGCAAGTGTCCAAGGTGTAGTTGTCCATGCAAGGAATACTGGTGTCCCCCAACTCGACATTTCAGGTTTCGGAGTGGTTATGGTGAATTGTGCCGTACAGGTTGTATCTTTCACATCGCGATAGCATCCTGGCTGGTTCAACTCATGCGAACTGAGTCCTGTTCCTGCGGCTGGTGAATATGGCTGGATTGTGTAGCCCTTGTAGAGAAGGTCTTTCTTGTAAAGTTCCTTAAGCAGCCACCACAGGGTTTCTATGTATTTGTTGTCGTAGGTAATGTACGGATTTTCCAAATCCACCCAATAACCTATCTTCTTTGTCAAATCAGTCCACTCTTTAGTGAACTTCATCACATTTGTACGGCATTTATGGTTGTAATCTTCCACAGAAATAGTCGTACCTATATCGGCTTTTGTTATACCTAATTCTTTTTCCACACCAAGTTCAACAGGAAGTCCGTGAGTGTCCCATCCCGCCTTTCTGTGTACCTGGAAACCTTTCATTGTCTTATAGCGGCAGAATGTGTCCTTTATTGTTCGTGCAAGCACATGATGAATGCCTGGCAGACCATTTGCAGAAGGAGGACCCTCGAAAAAGATAAATCTCGGACAGCCTTCACGAGTTGTTATTGACTTACCAAACACATCATGCTCTTCCCATTTTTCAAGCACTTCCTTGTTAACCTGAGGAAGATTCAATCTTTTATATTCTTTAAATTTTTTAGCCATTATGCATCGTTTTATCATTTGAAAGCGCAAAAATAAGAAAAAACAATGTTTTTTAATTGATAATTGACAATTAACAAATGAAAATTAGGATTTTTTAATAATTACGATTATACGGTGTAACTACTCAGCCTTTTTAAAAAGTGTGATGTGTTATACCAATAGCGAAACCTGAAATTTAGATCAAAATACTTTCAAAGCCAAATAAAATTTACAATGTACAATGAGGAATTAGGAATGTGGAATTAGATTTTTATTAG
>JAZLEX010000067.1:0-3129 GCA_045615485.1 Prevotella sp. | reverse complement strand
AACTAAAAAAATTATTGTTCATAATCAATTCTTCTTACTTTCTGATGTACTTCTTGTCCTTTGCAATTACTACACCCTTGTAGCCTTCCTTGACTTGTACACCATTGATATTATACATATCCTTTCCTTCAAGAGATGATTCTGGAGATGCTAATTCGTTGATTCCTGTAGGGTCGCCAAGCAGCAATACAAAACGCTCGTTGAACGTTCCAGCCTCTGTTTCAAAACTGTAGTCATCAGTTAGCGGAGTAATGGTGCCTGTCTCATTATCCATGATAGAAACCGTCTGTTCCATTCTCACAGCAGCTATTCTGAGTTGTCCTGCCTTTGTTGCAACATAACCCAACTTCACGCTTCCACTTGGACGCTCGTTGATTGCATATTTCACGTTCTTGTTGTCCAATGTATAGATTTGTGGCACGTTGGCTGTGCTCATGAACTTAGCTGCATCGCAGTCCATTTCGTAAGCATCTGCCTTCTTTCCGTTGAACACAACGCGAGTCTTATCCACATTCTCACCGTCTGTGATAATCAGGTTTATGAGTTTTCTGTCAGCAGCAGGTGCTTTCTTTGCTCTCATGGCTTTTGCCTTTGCCTGTTTCTTTTCCGACTGCTTCTTTGTCTCGCGACCGCTTGCATAGAACTCAAAATCATCTATGCCTTCAGGTTTCTGGATGAAGAATGCCTGGAATGGGTGGAAACTGTAGTCATCGTCGCCTGGACGCAAAGCTTCGTATGTGCTGCCGTTCCATACGGTGATAGGAGCATTGTATGTCAAATCGTCCAAGTTGAAATAACTGAGGAATGGATTGCCCACGAAGTTCCAGTTTGCATCCTGTGCGTTATCCGATGTGTTTTTATCCAACTTTGGCGATGACTTATCTTTGCCGTTGAATGCAGGATTGTCGATTGTCAGCACGAGGTCGGTTGACTTGTCGCACTGGAATATGTAGCCCTTGCCAGCCTTTAGGTAATCACCTTCTGACTCTGTTACGTTCTTCCAACCGCTGTTGCCATGTTCAGCACGGCTCTTACCGTCATAGTGGCGGAACACGTAGTTAGCATCGCAAGTTATTGACTCCTTCGCAATATCGAATGGGAAGCAGAAGAAATACCATTTGTTTGGCTGCACAGCAATCTTTATGTTCAGTTTGTCCATAGTCACGTTGCCCTCATCGCTGCCTTCGCTGCCACCTTCAGCAATGATTGAACCACCGTTCTCACCGTCGCTGTCAATATTCACTTCGCCCATATCCTGATGAGCATCCTCGTCAACAATAAATCCACTCTCCTTGCCCAAGTCAGCATCAGGGTCTTTATCGTCAGTACCAGGAATCTCACCAGTTTCCATTTCGTAATCATCCTCTAAATAAAAGTATTCATACTGCGGTGTCCAACTCTGCAGGCTTGCGAACTGGCTCCATTGAGTATCCCAGTAATAAGCATCGTAAGTAGCATTCCAGTCGTTTTCATCATCCTTTGGCACATACAGTGTAGCCGTTGTCCATGCGCTGAAAGCATCTTGACTTATTGCAATAGGTAAGACGCTTGTTGCATAGACTTTTTCTAATGGGTTTCTACTGAATGCGTTACTACCTATGCTTTTTACGCTGCTTGGGATAGTCAGAGTTTTTAAATTACAGTCATAAAATGCGGTGGAGCCAATAGTTTCCACAGAATTACCAAGAGTCAAATCCGATAAAATATTACAATAATAGAATGCACTATAATCAATAGTTTTTACTGATTTTCCAATTACGACTTTTTGTAATGAATTACATTTTGAGAAAGCATAATCTCCTATTGCTTCCACATTATCTGGAATTACCACAGATTGCAATGCTTCACAACTTTCAAAAACACCAATATCAATTTTCACTACATTTTCAGGTATTTCTATTTTGCATAGATTACTGCATTGATAAAACGCATATTGTCCTATTTCAGTTATAGATTCAGGCATTTGCACTGAAGAGATATTTTTGTGATCATAAAAAACATATTCAGGAAATACATTGTTTTTTGTGTAGTAACTGCCATAATAACAATAATGGTTTGCATCTTCCACTATGTTTGCTTCGCTCAAATCAAGACTGTGCAGGTTCACCATTTTGTTTCGCAGAATCATTACATCGTAACCATTTATGCTGCCTTTGACCTTAAGAGCAATCACGTTTGCCAAATTCTCCTCACCAATCGCTGTCTGCAAGGCAGAACTATTGTCCGAAGCGGTAACTTCTACATCATAATCTGTATCAACTTCCATTGGAATAATTCTGTATGCCATTTCTTTCCAGTTGTTAGCAACCCTATAGGCTTCCAATAAGTTTGCAGGAACAAGCACTGAAGTATATTCACCTATAGTATATTCAATATTAGAAACACTGAGAGTAACCATTGTTTCAGAAGACAATACAATCTTATTTAAAGCACAACAACCATAAAAAGTTCTTGCACCTATTGATGTGCATTGTGGCAAATCACCGACTGAAGTCAAAGCAGAGCAGTTGTGGAATGCACAGCCTTCTATTGATGTACATTGTGGCAAATCACCGACTGAATTCAAAGCAGAGCAACCGCCAAATGCAAAACTGCCTATTGATGTGCATTGAGACATGTCACCGACAGAGGTCAAAGCAGAGCAGTTGTAAAATGCGTAATCGCCTATTGTACATGATGCACCATTGAAATCAACCGATTTTAGTTTTTTATTATGTGAAAACACACCATAACTATAAGCAAAAACACCATCATGTACTTCAGTGTAATCCGCAATTGTCTTTATTGTTGCTGGCAAACTTATTGTTTCGATATCTTCGCGAGCTGTGAATGCTATTTTTCCTATAGCCGTAACAGTGTAATTTTGATCATCAATAGTAATGGTTTCTGGCACTACAACGTCTTCTGTGTTGTTCGCCACCCCTTGCTCGATAGTGGCTTCCATTGTGGTGCTGTTAAGAGTAACTTTCCATGTCACTCCGTCTGCGCCTGTGTAATCTTCTGCGAATACACTCATGCTCATCACGCAACAAATGAGCATTAAAAATAATTTCTTTTTCATAATTGTTTGTATTTCGTTATTAATAGGTTTATTGTAAATGAAATTATGTCGTCCATACAGGACTTATT
>JAZLEX010000066.1:0-11895 GCA_045615485.1 Prevotella sp. | reverse complement strand
CTGACAGATGAAGCCGTGCGCAGGATATCAAGAACGGAGCCCTTCGCTCCGGAGATATTTGAGTCTGCGTTAATTGTCGTATGTTCAACAGATGATTTCTTTGCTTCCTGTTTTGCGGAGACAACGACTTCACTGAGATATTGGACGGATTCCTCGAGGACTATAGTGCCTATATCCAGACGGGAAGCCTTCACTTCCACTTGCCTTGTTTCTTTGCTGTACCCGATGAATTCAGCGGTCAGTGTGTATTTGCCGGCATCTACCTTTATTTGAAACCTGCCGTTGTCATCAGTCAACCCGCCGGTAACAATTGCACCGTCACGGGTCAGAACAACGCTGACATACGGAACCGGCTCTCCGGTCTTATCCGTGATTATGCCTGAAACGACTTTTGATTGTGCAAAAGAAGGAATGCAAATCAAGCATATAATAATGATTGCAATAATCCTTTTCATATATGTATTCATATATGTATTTTAGTCAATTTTAATAACATGAATTATTTTCTGAATTTGATAAGGTCACGTCCTGAAATATAGATTGGTCTGCCATCAGTATAGGCTTTTGGCAGTTTCTTATCCTTTTCAGTTTCCTTCTTATATTGCTATTTGTCAAATTCGATTATTTGCGTTACATCGAACTCGCCAAGAGAGATTTCTTCATCGAAGAAATAGCAGAAATAAGAATCATGATGTGGGTTGATATAACCTGTATCTATCATTTGTTGTTTCTGCATTTCGCCAGTGGTCTTTACACGGAACGCATATCTTATACCTTCATCCTCTTTGCCGTATTCATACAGGAGGACAAACTTTGCATGTTTGATATTGTTACGACTCTTGACAACACCACCATGCTCATCCTTACCAAGACGGACATTATGACGATGACCCTTCGACAAAGCTCAGGGCAGGCTGTACGCATGCTACGATACGCTATCGCTACGATGGATGACCTAATTTTGCTCAATCAGTTTACGCCATGATGAGCGTTGGGCGTGTATTTTTATAACGGATAATCGTCCGTTTTATTGTCTTTTCTTTCCTTTTCACTATCTGCAGCTAATCGATCGGTGAGTCTGGATTCTATCTCCTCGATTGTTGGAATCATGCCTTGAAATGACTATATTACAACTTGGAACAATCATCTTACGCCGCAATATGATATATTTTTATTGATAGATGCAAAACGTCTTTCAATTGTGATGCTGCCATATCTAACTATTCTTTATTTTAACACTTTCCAAACACCTTTGTTGTGTTTACCTTCCTTAGTGATAAAACCATTCTCACGCAAATATTTAATATCACGCTCTATGGTACGAATAGTTCCCGACAAAGTTCCCGACAAAGTTCCCGACAATGATTTGGCGGTTACTTGCCCGTTTTCTTTGATAATGTCATATATAGCCTTCTGTCTTTCAGTGAGTTGAATGTTAACTGGATTCCCGACAGAGTTACCGCCATTTCCGACAGAGTTACCGCCATTCTGCGACTCAGCTTCCTTGTTCTTTCTCCAGAATGTAACAGTCACATCATGTGCTGTTGCTGCCCATTCTGGCTCAGGAACACCATATTCCTTGCAGATCTGCACGATGCGCTCAACTCCTGTTCCCCAACGTTCGAGATAAGCCGTGAGGTAAAGAACCTGTGCTATTGACTTGTTGCGAGGATAAGACCTGTGTGGTTCCTTAATCCTCTCCACAGGAATCTCGGGAGGCAGACAACCAGGATTGGTGATCTCTACACGATCATCATAGATGGCAAGTGTGACGTTGGCAAGAGTTCTTTCTATCTGGCGATGGCAAAGGGCGTTGATCAATGCTTCACGCATGGCTTCAACAGGCAGTTCCAACTTCTCTTCGCGTACCAATCCAACCACTTTGCCACCAATCTTCAGGTTGTTCATAAGGAACGTGATGCCTGCATCTAGCATATTGAAAAGATTGCCTTTTGCAAATTTACTGTCCACGAAGATATTCTTTGTGGTACCCCGAAAGCATGCCATGGCAAGTTCTATTTGTGGGTATTCATTGAACTTGTGGGCAAAGAGAGCAGCCGCAGCATTGATGAGTTTGCCACCCTTCAGCAACTCTAATCTGTCAAGCAACTGTTCGGTTGTGTCTTCTGCCGCAGAAGCATGGATGCGACCGTTGTTGATACCGCTTCTTACGACTCGCCTGATGAGTGATTCGTCAAGGTCGGCTATTGTATGTGAATCGCATATCTGTGTGTCCCAATGGAATCTGTCAGCATCGCGCTTGCGAAGCATATCATTATACATCGTTTGCGGCATAAGCATCGTGGTGCTCTCCAGTTTATAGTATGGCTTGCCATCAAAGACGTACGGAGCATCAGAATAAAGGCTTTTGTCTGCATGAAGCACGATCAATTGCAGACCATCGGAATCTGGCACATCAATATAATCTACCGCCATGTTTATCGCTGGTTCCAACTTGCGGATTTCACAACCTATCTCCTGACGAGTGTTGTCCGTCACCATCTGCCCGATGATCTTCAACGACTTAGGGGCGATGCCAAAGATAACGTACCCACCATCACTATTGAGCATGGCACACAGCGAATGCATACCATCCTTCAGCTCGCCCGTGGTCTTTTTCATCTCCAACGTGCGAAGTTCATCAGAAGCTATCAATGTCTTTATTTCGTCTATTGTCATACTATTCTTCCCACAATTGAGGGTTAATTAAATTGCCATTTTATAGTTGATCAACTCTCAATCCTTCCAATTGTCGAAAGCAAAGATGAAATCACCATGATATTTGGATTGTGAGAGCATCTGAGCCATCAGCTTGCCATCTGGACTTTGTGCTAACATTCTCTCGTCAACACCTCGTTCGAAGATGTTGCGTGATAGTTGCTTCTCGGACGAGCGTAAACGATTGCGAGTTTCCAAGCGTGCAAGGTCGTTGAGACGCTCTTCAATAATATCCAATTTACGTGTCTGGACAGCAAAATAGCTCTGGGCAAATGCAATCTCTGGCTTCTTGGGATCACCATTTTGGGCAATCAGATAGCAAGCATATCGAGTGAGCATGTAGTCTTGTATTTCGCGTACCGAACCGCTTCCTAACTGTACCATTTTCGTGACCTCACGAAAATGGTCGTCAACACTAACATTCAACGACTTACATGAATCGACCGCTCTGCCTATGGCTGTCTGGAAATTCTCCCAGCGAGCATAGCCAAGAACTGGTTGCAAGTCGCGGGCAAACCACACCTCAACCTGGTCGTTGCCATCATCACCCATGATGTAAGTAGCAATGACATCGAATGACTCCTTGTATGTTATTATGCTTTGTCTGTCCATATACGATTTCCTTTCGATTTATTTGTTGGTCTTCAAAAGTCTATCTGCTCTAACCTTTTCACGCCATGATGAGTGTTGGACGTGCATTTTTGTAACGGATAATCGTCCGTTTTATTGTCTTTTCTTTCCTTTTCACTATCTGCAGCTAATCGAGCGGTGAGTCTCGATTCTATCTCCTCGATTGTTGAAATCATACCTTCAACCTTAGTGGGGTAGAGTTGCTCCAGTTCGTATTCGGAGATGCCGATGGGTTGGTTGCAACCTTCGAGGGAATATTGAGCGAGTAGGTTGTCTTTGCTCTTGCACACCAGTTTACCGATAGTGGGATTGTGATGTGGTTGCTTGAGGATATGATTGCATGACACAACGTAACCTGTCAGCTGACCAGTATCGGGGAAGTCAAACTCGCCAGTTTTCACCTCTATCACTACATAGCAGTTGAGCGGGATATGGAAGAACAGCAAGTCAACGAACTTCTCCTTTGTACATGGTATTCAGCCTATTATTGAATTGTCTTTGAAACTCTCTTAATTATATTTTCAAGTCGGCTATGATTTCTACTGCATCCTGAAGGAAACAAATGTCCTGTAGAGTGGCTTTGTCGAGGATTTGCTGCAACTTGTCGCTTTTGTCGAGGTGGAGAATGATGTTGCCGCCTGAAGATGTCTCGATAATGCCATCTGGCAATAAATTGCTTACCATTGAAAGTCCTGTGCTCAATAGTATATCAACTGCCGCGTGACCCGACAGATTAGCATATACGGTGTTTGACTCGACTTTGTTTATTCTCAGATTCAAAGTCATTGAGATGGCCTTGCCTAAGAATGGTAACACTTTCATGCTGGCTGACACGGCGCAGGTGCGGCTGTCAACATAATTAAATACTACATTCTGATTTGACTTTTCTTTTGCAATACGTTGCAATTCTTCAAAACTTAACTGAATTTTCATATCAAAGCAATTTACAATTTACGAATTTACAGAACACACCTTAAGGTTAACAAGTTGGACTGGCTCTCTACGGCTCAGTGGAAATTTAGTGGGGGCTTATTTAAACAAAAACCGAAATCCTCCCCAGTATTTTCCCACTGAGCCGTACCTTTTCTCACGATGACAAACACAAGGTAGGAAATCAGAATGCACCCACCGAGTATTGTTGACAGGATGAAGTATTTCTCGCTTTTGTCTTTGTTCATGTTTTTTATAAAAGGTATTTTATCGCGATTCCTGTTAGAATGGCAATGGTGAAGCTCGCGAGTGTTCCAATCAATACATACTCTGTGGTACGAATCTCCTTTGCCTTGTTCAATTCGCCAAAACGGAATACGGATTTCGCAGCTAACAAAAATCCGATACTTTCAATGCTTCCGATAAGAACAAATGTAAGGATTAATATTCGCTCAATATAGCCTATCCACTTACCAGCATTCGGCAGACTTTGCGTGTTTGGTGACGCAGGATTCCACTTGTCGAGAAACAAACTCAACAGGATGGATGAAGGCTTCAGCATCAGGATATAAGCCATACCAATAAACCAGATTTTCACAGAGCAAGGAGTTTCCATACAGGACAATCCAACCTCTTCTCCGTACAGGAAGAACCAAAGCAATCCTATCACGGCTAAATGAGCGAACTGATCGGAAAGGAATATCGCAAGGGAATCCTTATGAAGCTTGCACTTTATCACATCTATGATGAAATGACTAATGAAAAGTACTACTGGAATCTGCCAGCAAGACCATTCTGCAACAAGCAGGTACGCTACAAATGCATGAATCGCACTATGAAGTATCTGGTAGCAATAGCCCTTGATTTCAGGCTTGCGTTTACCAGTATTGATAGCATCTGTCTGGAAGAAAAAATCTGAGCACAGATGGGCACAGAGGAGTTTTACCAAAATAATGAACGCTTCCATATTACTATTGATTATAGTTTGCTATTTGATTCTTGAAGTATGCTATATAATCCAGAATAAGCTGAGCTTTTGATGTTCCCCAGTGATAATTAAAGTTCTGACGAGTCATACCTAACTCTTCTGCCATTTCCTTCTGTGTCTTGAGGCAAAGAATTGAGTGATAGACAACTCTTGCCTGTCTTGCAGTCCATGACGAAACAAACTCGTCTGCGAATCTGGTATTTAGTTCCATGGCAGTATTCATTTCCGTCCATGGTGTTGATATGTTCAATCTTTTTTTACCAATGTTGTCAAATGCGCGTCCTGACAGTCTGAATGCCTCTCCGTCACTTGTCACAACATTATCGCTCTCAAAAGAAATATCACCAATGCCAATAGAAACTCTTGCATCCCACACGTCATTACCATCTGGAGTTGATTCTCTCAGTTTCGATCTCAACGCAATGGCAACGGCCAAGGTTTGTTCTGCCTTATCGACAACAACTTGAAAGCTGTCTCCTCTATACATCTCTATTTTAATTGGAGTTATGGACATGAAATCAAAGATGCATGTATGCAATGCATCCACAACAGACTGTCTCAATTCTGTGGCAATATTTGTGGAGTTAACCAAATCTCCTGTAATTACACCTTTTAACATAGTTTCTCTATTTAATCGATGCAAAGGTAATACTTTTCTTTTAACTAAGCAAAGGATTTACCTTGATTTTGCGAAATCAAGTCATTTTATTTGATTTTTTAACTAAATATGGGAATTATATTTTAATTAAAGAGGATTTTCCGTAAAAAAAGCAAAGGATTTACCTTGATTTTTGAGAAGCAAAGAAATTGCTGTTACGAAACAAAAGGAGAGCCCATTTTTAGACCCTCCTTCTACAATTGTCACTCTGTTCCTGTCGGCATGACAACGCCGAGAGGTTGCACATTCGGTGTCATCTTTGGCTTCAATGTGATGCAGTCAACGCTCTGCCGCTTGGTCACGTCGCTCATGTCGGCATAAATCTGAGTCGTCTCGACGTTCTTGTGCCCTAACAACTTGGATGTCGTGTACAGGTCGGCGCCAAGGGTAAGCAGCATCGTTGCATAAGAGTGTCGGGCGCAGTTGACGTAGATACATAATATATATTTCAAATAATCTTTTACTCAATAATTGAACTTCGTCCATGTGATAGTTTCGCCGTCACTTACATCCATATATGTAAGATTTGTTTGCGTAATTGATACAATAAGACGTGTCCAACACCTTCCATCATCAAAATTGAGATATAAAAACATACCATTCTTATTCTCATCGACTGAATATGAACCTTCATAACTTGTTACATACCATTCTATATTTGTGTAATTCGGACCTGTACTGTAACTCTTACTTATATATTCAAACCTACCATTTTTTTCAAACACATACTTGTCCAGATATTTCTCTGCAGGATCTGTTACATACTTCATTATATAGTTCCCCGTACCAGAAACCCATGTACCGACAATTGCACTGGAACCTTTTGACTCATCATTTTTGTCATCATCGCTACTACACGACAAGAAATAAAATCCTGTCAATACTGCCATTAGGCAAATCGCAAAAAATTGATACTTTTTCATCATTTTATCCCTAATACGTGTCGGGCGCAACCTTTAATACCTCTTACTCCAAACCGTCACCCTATGTCTGGAATTACGTTTGTTTTTAATTATGTCCGTATATGAAAAGAGCGTGGGTGACTTAATATGTCCGCCAATCCCACGTACAGGTTCTGGAATACCACTTGCAAGGATTAGCACTCAGTTAGCCCACGCAGCGGATTATATTTGTTTGGAATATAATCTCCACGTGACGCCCAGTGCATCATCTTCCTACAAGTTTCAAATTTTCCAGATTTGTACGTAGAAGATAACGACTTTACGTCTTTTCATCGGCTTCTGCTCATGTGAGCATCTGCCGAAACCAATAAGATCTGACCCACCTCACCCAACAATGGGCTCACTAAGCCGCTGCAAAATTACAAAAAACTTCGCATTTGCATTAAAAATGAGTAGCATACAATGAAAATTTAAGAATTTTTAATACCAGTTGATAACTTGCGTAACAACTCAGCCTTTTGGTTGTTTAATCCGCTGTGCGGCTTTTCTTCCTTGACTTTGTCTTCTTCTGTCGCGACTCGGCATAGTCAAAACAAGTTTTGCCTCTGCTCTCGCTAAGCTCTACTTTTGCACGTCTGCAAAAGTCTGTTCGCACCTCGGCATAATGCAAATATGGTTCGATAAACTCACCAACCATTTGCCTTCTGCTCTCCCTTCGACTTGGCTCAGGGTAAACTATTTGTCGTCAGTTGACTATTGTCTTCTTCCTCCGCACCTCGGCATAATGCATATAAATTTGCCTTCTGCTCTCCCTTCGACTTGGCTCAGGGTAAACTATTTGTCGTCAGTTGACTATTGTCTTCTTCCTCTGCACCTCGGCATAATGCAAATAAATTTGCCTTCTGCTCTCGGTTTGTCGTCAGTTGGTGGTTTGGAAGTCTAAACGACTAATTTTATATATAACTAATTACTCGATTATTAATTTGTCGAATATCATTTCGGAAATTCCTTCGCCTGTGAGTTGTAACTGATAAGTTCCTGCATTGATGAAATCGCCTGTGGTGATACTCGTTGTCTTGCGTTTGGTGATTTTTTCCTGAGTCTGAAGGAATGTGATGTCATCGTCCTTATAGACTACTCCATTTTTATCGGTAAGCTTGACATGAAGTTTTCGTGCTTTTTGTGAATTGTGATATTTGAATCTCAATGCATAAACCTTTGCCACACCGACTGTGAAGTTCCATATAATTTGAGGTTTTGAGGTTTTGTGGTTTTGTGGTTTTAAGGTTTCAGCTTCTACTTCGATTGCATGGCTGCTCTTAGGAGGTAGCAGTGAGTCTGGAGTTTTTACAAGAATGTCGCTATCGAAATCAAGCCACATGAAGGACGCTGACACTGACGCTGACTCTGACGCTGACAATGACTCTGACTCTGACACTGACTCTGACACTGACTCTGACTTGAAGCCTCCTCTAAGTCTTTCAGGGATTGGATTTAGGGATTCCCTGATTCCATAGTTCCGTGATTCTCTTATGGCTATTGCTGAGATTACAGCTTGACCTGATTTTATTTTTGGAAATGATATTTTTATTTCGTCTTGTGTGTTGTGGATGGCAATAGTGCGTTTATAGACCTTGCCATAGCCAACCTGTGACCAAATATCGAGATTGCGTATTACTGTAGTATCATTTATTGCCACATCGAACAATCGCCAGTTTTCATAGTCGGAATCATCAATTGAACCTTTGTACCACGGCTCGACAAAATACAGTTCCACATTATAGTCACCTGGTTTGACTGGGAAATGATAGTAGAGTTCGTGCCTTCCCCAGCGGCAAGTTCTAAACAATGGAGAAAGACCTGTACTTTCAGGCAATACAGTTTGCGAACATTGATATGAGGAGACTCCATCAAACCTGTCGCCCCAAGAATGACTGAAAAGGCTATTGTCCTGCTGCCATAGATGACCGTCTTCATCAACATAGTCATCGCCGCCACAATTTATACGCCACACTGGAGCACCTTCTTGATGGGTTTGGGGATTTATGGATTTAGGGATTCCCTTGTTCCCTTGTTCCCTGATTCCCTTGTTCCCTTGTTCCTTGAACCAATAGTATGCGTCTGTTGGTTGGTCCCAGATGGTGAAAAGTCCTTTATAGTTAAATGGTCCTACCTTATCGATCTTTCGCAAAGCCTCATCAGGCTGGCGGCGACCTGGGTTGTCGTGACTATTGAGCAACCACAAGAACTGACCGCAGACACTATCTTTGACGCTTTCTGCCAATGTGACTTTCTTTTTCAGTATGTCTAAATAGTTTTCTTCCGTATAGCCTTCACGAGTATGGTTGCCTAATGTTCGCCAAGCACCATATTCTCCATTGAGCAACTGGTCGGATTGTTTCAGTTCGTTGGCATAATTGTCTATATTCCCACCATAAGTTCCGCTCCAATTTTGGACAACATTCCAATCTGTTCCTTCTCCTCCATTGCAGGTGGTAACAAGCCGTTGCGTACCACAAGTAGGGTCCATGTCACGAATAATTTGAGTACATTCCTCTGCAAAATCCTTTGGCAGGGTGCTTTCGTTTTGCAATCCCCATAACATCAATGATGGTGAATTGCGACGTTCTTTTACCCATTGACGCAGGTGCCGCTTGAAACTATTACGAAATTGCGGTGTATCATACCAGATATGTGCTGAGAATTGTGGCCACCAAAGAATTCCCTTTGCATCCAGCAATTCCTTGTAATAGAGATTATGAGGTTGATGGGCATCACGGAAAGCATTGAAACCAGCACTTTCCATTTGGTGGATTCGCGTTTCAATCTGTTCATTACTGAAAGCATGACTCTGGCCAAACAGATGTTCATATTCGCAAACACCATTGATAAAAGTACGTTTGCCGTTTAAATAAAAACCATTATCAGCATTTCTCACCCATTTCATGGTGCGGAATCCGAAGTCTGTGTTTGTGCTTTCGGTTGTTTTTCCATTGCGTTTTATCAACGTTGTCAGATGATAGAGATAAGGTTCTTCCTGTGTCCAGAGCGTAGGATTGGTAATTTGTGACTGTTGACGAATAGTTTTTGTCTCGCCAGACTGCAAAGTAATCTGGTCGGTCAGGCGCAGCACTTGTTTGCCACTTTTCTCACAAAGTTTGCTTATTAGTGAAAAAGAAGATGGAGTGTCAGAATAGTTTTTTATTTCCGTATCAACAAACAAACTATCGCAACTGTCGTTGCTCCAAACATGCACTCCGAAAGGCTCAACACGTATTTTGTCGGTAGCTTCCAAAGTTACAGGTCGGAAGATTCCGAAAGGTTGCGAGCCTTCAGAAAATCCCCATTCACTGCTACATCCACCACACACCCACGGCATATCGGTAATAGCCGACGGATGCGATACATTGATTACAAGTATGTTTTCACTATTCAGCTTTATGGCTTTGGTGACATTCACCGTTTCACACGTGCGCCCAATGTCATAGCGACCTAAATTATGTCCGTTGAGAATAATTTCAGCATAAGTGCCAACACCCTCAAGACGCAGAAAATACTCTTTTTCGCCCTTGTCTTCAAGAAAGAACTTTTTTGTACAGACCGCTTCGCCATGCAGATTGCCATGTTCATACTGCAGAGCACCATAATAATCATCCAGATTGAATGGAACATCAACCGTGAGTTGATAAGGTTTTTTCACCAATGGATTTTCATCAATCTTGGTGATATTCACATTCCAGCCATCATTCAGCGACATGGTGAAACGCGGTCCGTCAGAATCGGGAACAGGAAAACTGATTTCGCTCTTGCCGACATGCTTACTTGTTGCAAGTGCTATGCCACGCTGACCTTCGTTGTTGACAGCGCTATAGAAATGATAGACTGTGCCATTGTGTTTCACCACATAACTCTTGTGGGCGAACATTTCATCGTATGGCTTTGAAGGGATTATCAGGTCTTCTCCGTCCCAATCGGTCCAATGAACCAAGTCATAACTTGCAGCGAACGTGTTGTAGGCATTATATTTTCGTGTAGGATTGTAGGCTGAGAAATAAAACATCACGAATACATCGTTCATTTTTACAATTTGAGCATCACCAGTTATGGTACCGTCAGAATCATGAGCAAATACAGGATTACCATCATAGCGTTTCCAATGCAGCATATCTTTTGACAGGGCAATGCCTATTCTTTCACCTTTCGGATGAGTATCATCCTTACCACCTGCATTATAGAACATCACAAACGGATAGCCAAAATATTTCTTATCCACCTTATATATATTACTCTTATACTGCGTCAGTTTCTCCCACCATTGAGCATTATCATCGGCATAGCTCAATATTGGTTTTTTCAGACAGTTCCAAGGCATGGCCTGTGTAATATTTTCTTTTGTATAAGCCAGTCCAATGCTTAATGGAGAGTTTACTGCTTCATAACCAGTACCGCTTCCTCCTATGTAAGACATCCATCGTTTTCCCTTGTATGACAGCATTTTGTAACTGCCGCCCCAATCATTATCAATCAAGGCAGGAAAGCCGCCACGCTGATTTTTGTCCCAAGTGTCGGATTGTGAAAATTCGAGTATTTTTCCTATTGTCTGCCAATGCAGCAAATCTTCGCTTTCCGACAACCACGTTTCATATCCCCTGCCATCATTTCCATTTTTTCCATCATAGCAGACGTAGGTCATATACCATTTGTCGCCTTCACGGAAGACAGTGGGGCAATCGAATTTCTTTTTATTGATGTCGGGTGCAACTACAAGTCCGTATTTATATGGTGTTTTGACCTCGTTAAAGATTTCGGTCATTTTTTTATGACCGACTTGTGCCGACAATATGAGCGTTGCATATTGTGCCAAGCACCAAAGCATTAATATTCTGCGAAAAAAATTCATACTTCGAGGTTTTGCGGAACCTACCCTACTCCCCAACAAAGGGAAGAGAATAATCTAATATTTGAATGAACTGCCTCCGAGGAATTCGCGTACAAGCGAAGTCAGAGGAATATCAGCGTCTTTTATAGGTTGAAAATATTTCAGGAACTCTAACAATCGATGAGCCTCA
>JAZLEX010000065.1:0-7591 GCA_045615485.1 Prevotella sp. | reverse complement strand
TGCGGTTTTACGGTTTTGCGGTTTTACGGTAATCATCCTATGGAACTATTGAATTTAATTATCTATTTTAACCGTATAACCGTACAACCTATGAGCGTAGCGACCGTATAACCGCTCAAGTTGAGCTTGCGAAACTTGAATCTATTTCTTTATTGGTTCGTATGTAAGTCCTACTCCGAGTTTCTTGAAAATTTTCCTGTCAACTTCCGACAGCATGGCGGTGCAATGCACCTGACAGCCATTCAGTTGTGGCAGGGTTGCAAGAGCCTTGCGACAATTTTCATTATTCAGACTGAGCAAGGAAATTGCCACCAGCACTTCATCGGTATGCAGACGTGGGTTGTGCCCATGCAGGAATCCCACTTTTGTGGTTTGTATAGGCTCAATCATTTCTTGCGGAATCAGTTTTATGTTGTGGTCTATACCCGCCAGATATTTTGTCACATTCAGAAGCAGGGCTGCACTTGGACCCAAAAGAGCAGATGTCTCAGCCGTTATAATGCTGCCATTCTGAAGTTCAATAGCTGCGGAGTGTTTCCCTGTCTTTTGGAAACGTTCTATGGCAGCAACGACTGGCTTTCTATCCTCTTTCTTTATATTCAATTGCCTCATCAGCAGATTAATCTGCCGCACTTCACGCTCAGTAGATTTGTTTTCTACAAAATTGCATAGCGTGGTGTAATATCTGCGTATAATTTCTGCTTTTGATGCTTCCTTGCAAACCTCATCGTCGGAGATACATTCCCCAATCATGTTCACTCCCATGTCTGTTGGCGATTTATAAGGACTTTCACCAAAGATGTCTTCAAAAATGATTTTCAGTACAGGGAATATTTCACAGTCGCGATTGTAAGTAACGGCAGTTTTCCCGTATGCTTCTAAATGGAAAGGGTCGAGCATGTTCACATCACTCAAGTCGGCAGTTGCGGCTTCATAGGCTACGTTTATAGGATGTTTCAGCGGTAGGTTCCATACAGGGAAAGTCTCAAACTTTGCATATCCCGCTTTTACCCCACGCTTATTGTCGTGATAGAGTTGACTCAGGCAGACAGCCATCTTGCCGCTACCTGGTCCTGGAGCTGTTACGATTACCAACGGACGTGTGGTTTCCACATACTCGTTTTTGCCAAATCCATCGTCTGAGTCAATCAGACTAACATTGTTCGGATAGCCTTCAATCAAATAATGGTAATACACCTTCACACCTATGCGCTCAAGAAATGTTCGATATTGGATGGCGCTTTCCTGATATCTGTAATGGGTGATTACCACTGAACTGACCATAAAATCACGCTTGATAAACTCATCTCTGAGCCTCAGCAAATCGGCATCGTATGTTATTCCTAAATCACCACGAACCTTGTTCTTTTCAATATCAGTGGCACTGATTACGATAACAATTTCTGCTTCGTCTTTCAATTGACTGAGCATTTTCAATTTGCTGTCAGGTTCAAAACCTGGCAATACTCTGCTGGCATGATTATCATCAAACAGCTTACCGCCAAACTCCATGTAGAGTTTATTGCCGAATTGGGCTATACGCTCTCTAATGCGTTGAGACTGAATCCTACGATACTTATCGTTATCAAATCCTATATTATTCTTCATACGGGATGCAAAAATACTAAAAAGGTTGAAGGTTGAAGGTTGAAGATTGAAGGTTTTAAGTTTTTTTATTAAAAATTTATAAATCTCTAACCCCTAACTTCTAATCTCTAACCCTTTTTCCTATCTTTGCGGCATGAAAAGGATTTACGAATCTGTTATGTATAGATTTATTTTGTTCTCGGTATTCGTTTTTGTCTTCGAACTATGTGCAACTGCACAAGTCCAAGATAGCGATGCTAATAAACATTCGACTCCCACTTCCCTTCCATTTGACTTTACTCGGAATAAACTCAACTCTGGGCAGGTGGACACACAATCTGCAACAAATTCAACCATCTATCCGCATATTGACAAGTATCTTGATTCTCTCAAACAGATCAAAGATAGCTTACAGCAATTGTCGCTTACCAATAAATATAGGGGCAGAGATGGACGCTACTACAAATTGTTTGTCCCATTTACGTTCTATCATTCTCCAATAAATACTGTCCTCAGCTTAGACTCAACATCATCGGAAATCCCTGATAACGACATTAGCCAGACTATCGATAATATTCTGCTGAATGCTTATATCCGTCGCCCTGACTTAATTGTAGAATCACAAAAAAAACTCGATGAAACCGGTGGTTTAAAGGATGTATCTACTCCTAAGATAACGCAAGTCGATTTAGCAGAAGACACACGTGATGTACCGCCATTCATAGATGGTGTTGTCGGAGCTAATACTTCATTGGATGAAGACATCCCTGTGGATGTGGTAATAAAAAAACCTAATTTTTGGAATTTCCGTCAAGATTATTATTTACAACTACTTCAAAATTTCTTCTCTGACAACTGGTACAAAGGTGGCGAAAAAAACTATTCCATGCTCGGCAGCGTGACATTTGAAGCCAACTATAACAACAAGCAGAAGGTAAGGTTTGAGAACAAACTGGAAATGAAACTTGGTATGCAGACCAATGAGAGCGACACACTACATAAGTTTCGTTCTACAGACGATTTGTTCCGACTGACGTCCAAATTAGGTATTCAAGCAAGTAAGAAATGGTACTATGCCATTCAGTTGCAGACTTATACGCAGTTCATGCGCGGACTGAAAAGCAATGATGAAAAAGTCTATTCCGATTTCTTATCACCTCTCAATGTCAATCTTTCTATCGGTATGGACTACAAGATAGAATCAAAAAACAATCGCTTGACAGGTTCGCTCAACCTTGCCCCATTAGCATATAACTTCCGCTATGTTGATCGTCTCGATATTGCACCACGATTCAGCGTAAAGGAAGGTCATCATTCCTTGCATGAGTTTGGTACAGAACTGACACTTAACATGAGATGGACAATGCTGAAAAATCTGACATACGAAACGCGCTTGTGGGCATACACCACCTACAAACGTGCTGAAATAGAATGGGAAAACACGTTTACATTTAAATTGGCAAAATTCTTGAGTATAAAAGCATTTGCCTATCCACGCTTCGATGACGGCACAGCACGCGACGACAAATACGGTTTCTTCCAATTCCGCGAATACACATCCTTAGGTTTCAGCTATACGATATAAATGCCAAGGCATTAATTGATAATTGATAATTGATAATTGACAATTATTGGTTGGTGAGCTAAGTTTACCCAGAGCCTGTCGAAGGGAACCATCATTTTCGTTATCGTTATCGTTGTTCAGCCGTCAGAGTCAGATATTAAGCATACGCTGGATTGGTTTTAATGCCTGCTGACTGAGATTGGCATCAACTATTATTTCTGGCTGTTCGCTGACCAATGCGGCATGGATATTTTCCAAAGTAGCCAATTTCATGTATTCACATTCATTGCAACAGGTTTTATGCTCTGTCATTGGCTTTGCCACTTCACTCATCGAAGAACATTCTGAAGCCTCACTTGGTACAGCAATGAACTGGCAATTTGGATATCGGCGTTTCAGTTCATAAAATATTCCCACCTCCGTGGCAATAATGAAAGTCTTATTCGCGGTTTGCTGTTTTGCAGCCTTTGAACTTTGCGGCTCATCAACCTCTTTCAACCAATTTATGATTGCTGCTGTGCTGCCAATCACATGAGCCTGACTGAGTATGTCGGCCTTGCACTCTGGATGAGCCATCACTATTGCATCGGGATATGTTTCCTTCAGTCGTGCCAACGCTGTAGCTGAAAATCTGCTATGAACGTGACAGCCACCATCCCAAAGAAGCATGTTTCTGCCTGTCTTCTTATTCAGATAACTGCCTAAGTTCCTGTCGGGGCAGAATATGAGTTTTTCATCTTTTGGGAAACTTTCTATAATTTTTTCAGCATTGCCTGATGTAACGCAGATGTATGATTCTGCCTTGACCTCTGCCGTGGTGTTTACATAACTTACGACTTTATAATCGGGATGCTGCGACTTAAAGACCTTTAAATCTTCTGCATTGCAACTGTCGGCAAGACTGCAACCTGCAGAAAGGTTTGGTATAAGGACTTTTTTCTGTGGACAGAGAATCTTGCAAGTCTCAGCCATAAAATTCACACCGCACATCAGAAGTATGTCAGCATCGGTATTGGCTGCTTTTTGCGCTAAGGCAAGACTGTCACCTATGAAATCAGCTATTTCCTGAACTTCATCCCTCGTATAATAATGTGCCAGGATAATGGCATTCTTTTCATGGCACAGTTTTTTTATTTCATTTTTTAGATTCATACGTCACCAACTATGTTTTTGCAAAAGTACTAAAAAGGTTGAAGGTTGAAGGTTGAAAGTTGAAGGTTTTAAGGTTTTTTATTAAAAAATCATAAATCTCTAATCCCTAACCTCTAACCTCTAACCCTTTTTCCTAACTTTGCAAAAAATTACTAATTCAAGTTTCGCAAGTTTCTAACTTGCTCACTTATCGGTTTTGCGGTTTTACGGTTTTGCGGTTTTATGGTAATCATCCTATGGAACTATTGGATTTAATTATCTATTATAACCGTATAACCGTACAACCTATAAGCGTAGCGACCGTATAACCGCTCAAGTTGAGCTTGCGAAACTTGAGTTACTAACTAAAAATAATTACATGAAAAAACTAAAAAAATACAATGGTGTGGTGGTTCCTTTGGTGTCACCTATGACCAAGGATGGCAAAGCCGATACTCAATCGGTTGAAAAACTCGTAAATTATATTGCAAAACACGGAGTATCGCCATTGCTTCTTGGAACAACTGGCGAAGGCAATTCCGTACCAGTGGAAGAAGGTGTAAAGATGATTGCTGCAGCCAAGAAGGCTGCCGCTGGCAGAGTTACAATATATGTTGGATTAGGTGGCACGTGTGAAAGAGAGCAATATGCCGCTGCCGAAAAGTTTATCAATGCTGGTGCCGACGTGATTGCCGCCACCCTACCGAGCTACTATGCATTGACACCAGAACAGATGTATGCCTATTACAAGAATTTGGCAGACTTCCTGACTGTTCCGCTCATGATTTACAACATTACTATCACCACCCATATAAGTATTCCTATTGATGTGGTTGAGCGATTGTCACATCACCCCAACATTGTGGGGATGAAAGACTCTGAAAGTGATGTTTCACGGTTAGAGCAGTGCTTGAAACTATTTGCCGACAGGGAAGATTTCTGCTATTTCTGCGGTTGTGCGGCAAATTCTGCCGTAGCACTGAAAAATGGGGCTGATGGAATAGTACCTTCCGTTGGCAATTTCCTGCCGAAAATCTATCAGGACTTATATGAAGCAGGCCGATGTGGTGACGAGGCTGAGGCAGAGCGTCATCAGAAACGCAGCATTGAAATTGCACAAATAAATACCGCTGGTCTCACTCTCGGAGAGAGTCTTGCAGGACTGAAAGTAATCTGCCACGAATTAGGTTTGTGCGAAACATATATGTGGCCTCCACTTACCGAACTTGCTCCAGAAATAGTTGACCGAATCAAAACAGATATATGTAAGGTACAAGAAGTTAAGAAGTTAAGGAGTCAACGAGTCAGCGAGTCAACGAGTCAGTTGTCAGAGTCAAAGTCAGAGGAGTTTTAACCGCATAACCGTAAAACCGTATAACCGTATAACCGTATAACCGTATAACCGCAAAACCGTTTTTATCATGGAAACAACATTACATTGGATTGATATGCTTATTGTCGTAATTTCTGTTGTTGCGGCAATAGGCGTTGGCGTGTATTTTGCACGGCGTCAGAAATCAACGAGTGATTACTACAAAGCTGGCGGACATATTCCCGCATGGGCTGTCGGCATGTCTATGTTTGCTACTATTATCAGTAGCGTAACCTTCCTTGCCTATCCAGGAAATGCCTTTAAGGGAAACTGGATAAACCTTGTACAGGGATTGATGGTTCCTATCGTACTAATAGGTATGGTGTGGTTTATTGTTCCTCTGTTTCGCAGGGTTATAAAACTAAGCACATACGAATATTTCGATCATCGTTTTGGCAAGATTGCTCGTTATTGGAGCTCCATAGCCTTCCTTTTGGAACATTTCACCAAAATGGGGGCTGTGCTATATCTGATGGGACTGGCTGCAACTACTTTCCTCGGCATTGATATTCAAGTTATCATTGTTGTTATCGGGATTGTAGTAATACTGCTGACCTTCCTCGGTGGTATGGAGGCTATTGTCTGGATGGATGTTGTCCAGGGCTTCCTGCTTATTCTTGGTGGTGTGTTGGCAGTGGGCATTCTGTTCTACCTCACCGATGGAGGAGTAGCCACCATCTTCAAAGTTGCTGGTGAATACAACAAAATTGATGTGGGACCATACGACTGGGATTTCCAGCAAAAAACTTTCTGGGTAATGGTGTTCAATGGAATGTTCTATGCTTTGCAGAAATATGGCACAGATCAAAGTATGGTTCAGCGCTACCTTGTTGCCAAAGATGAAAAAAGTGCAAAGAAGGCAACTTATCTCGGTGTTGCAATGAGCGTTCCTACATGGGCTTTGTTTATGTTTGTCGGCACTTGCCTATTTGTATATTATAATCTTAACCCTGCCATTCTGCCTGAAGGAATAAAGGCTGATGGTGTGTTCCCTCATTTCATTGCCACCCAAATGCCTGTCGGTTTGGCTGGACTGATTGTCGCAGCACTTGTTGCAGGTGCAATTTCAACTATTGATGCTGATGTAAACTGTATCTCTGCTATCTTTGTAGAGGACTATTACGCAAAGATAAAGAAAAGCGCAACAGACAAGCAGAAATTATTTGTTGGTCGCATTGCTGTGCTTGTCACTGGTGCGGCTTGTATCATATTGGCTTTGATTTTCTATCACATGGGCAACGAGAGTATTCTCGATTCTTTGTTTGTGCTTTATGCTATCATCTCGGCTGGTATCGTAGGTATTCTCGTGCTTGGAATATTCACAAGACGAGCAAATTGGAAGGGACTCTATATTGGTCTTGCTGCAACATTGATTTTCACAATCTATGCTCTCCTCACAGGTGCAGCCGATAGCGACAGCGAACCAGTGCTTAATCTTGGCAGTTGGAACTTCACTCACCACAAAATGATGCTTGGGGTATATTCTCACATCGTTGTCATTGTTGTAGGCTACATTGCCAGTCTGTTCTTCAAAGAGCCTTTGGCTGACAAGAGTCTCACAGTCTATGGATTTTTAGAAAACCGCAAAAATGCATAAGATTATGCATAATTGACAATTGACAATTGACAATTGATTTACTATGTGGAATGAGATTTTTATTAGGATTTTTGTTTGGATGTCGAGGAGCGTAGCGACGATCCTTAATTAAATCGTCCCATAAAAGCAACGTATTGTTGCGTATTTCTATGGCGAGCCAAAGGCGAGACATTGTGAGGATTTTAGTTTTAGATTTTAGTTAGGATAAAAAAATCCATAACGAAAATTCCAACAAAAAATACGCTCGAGTACCTCGCTTTTGAAGACGATTTTTAGGGGATCGCCCTTTGGGCTCGAAATCCTAATTAAAATCCTTAAAAAAATCCCTAACCGTAAAACC
>JAZLEX010000064.1:0-18058 GCA_045615485.1 Prevotella sp. | reverse complement strand
AAAGGTGGCGAGTAAAACGAACTTATATCAGGGTACTATACTCTTTCCTTAAAATCCTTATATCCAAAATGTTTCCACAAGGTTATAGATGTTCCTTTTTGGATGTAAATATCTGGCAATGGCATTCCATTGAATGTGTTTGTTTTCACCATAGAATAAATTGCCATATCCTCAAAAACGAGCTCTTCACCAACATTTAATTCGTGGGTGAAAGAATAAGTACCAATGATGTCGCCCGACAGGCAGGTCCCACCGCCAATGCGGTAGATATTATTATGCGGTTTTACGGTTTCATGGTTGTACGGATGTACTATGGCATCTTTCAGTGGAGGTGTGTATGGCATTTCAATCACATCGGGCATGTGGCATGCTGCCGAAGTGTCAACAATGACATTTCTTATGCCATCTTCTGATTCTGGTTGGATTTCAAGTATGGTGCAGTGCAACTCGCCTGCATTAAGAGCAACAGCTTCACCTGGTTCAAGATATACTTGTAGTCCATATTTGCTTTGGATCTTGTTGATGCATTGCTTCAATAGGTCAATATCGTAATCAGCACGTGTGATATGATGTCCGCCACCGAAATTCAACCATTTCATTTGTGGGAGGAAATGTCCGAATTTATCTTCAACAGCATTTAGAGTTGTAGCAAGGTCATCAGCATTCTGCTCGCATAGGGTGTGGAAATGAAGCCCATCAACAAGTCTGAAACCATCTTGTCCTTCTTCAGTTGCAAGATACTTCTCTAATATGGAAATAGTTGTTCCCAACCGACTGCCTGCAGCACAGGGGTCATAGATAGCATGACCTTGTTGGGTGGAGCATTCTGGATTTATCCTCAACCCTATCTGCAATCCAGCATTTTTGACATAATTGCTAAACAAAGACAACTGCTGCGGAGAGTTGAAAACGATATGATCGCAAATATTTGTAATATCATCAATCTCGGAACTCTTAAATGCGGGAGAAAAAATATGATTTTCTGCATTTGGCATTTCCTCATGGCATAGACGTGCTTCATATAGTCCAGAAGCCGTGGCACCGTTAAGGTATTTTGCGATTAGCGGATAGAGGGCATAGCAACTGAAGCATTTTTGTGCCAACAGAATTTTACACCCTGTTTCATCAGCTACCTTACGAAGAATCTTAAGATTTTCTTCGATGGAATCAGCATTTATTATGAAATATGGAGTCTCCAAATTATCAATTGGCTTCTAATCCTCAATCAATACAGGGTTTTCATCTACCTTCCAAGGCAGTCCCCATTTGTTGAGTGCATCCATGTATGGGTCAGGATCAAATTCTTCAACATTGTAAACACCAGCTTTCTTCCACTGTCCAGACAAGACTAAAGAAGTACCAATCATAGCTGGTACGCCAGTAGTGTAGGATATGGCTTGCGACCCCACTTCCTTGTAACATTCCTGATGGTCACACACATTATATATATATATGTTGCGTTCCTTGCCATCTTTTACTCCAGTATAGATGCAGCCGATATTTGTTTTTCCAATAGTACGAGGACCGAGCGAAGCAGGGTCGGGCAGTAGTGCACGAAGGAATTGGATAGGAACTATCTCATGACCTTCGTAGATTACAGGTTCTGTGCCCAACATGCCTACATTCTGAAGACAGTTCATGTGGGTAAGATAGCTCTGTCCGAAAGTCATAAAGAAACGAATACGTTTTACTCCAGGAATATTAATTGCAAGTGATTCAATTTCCTCATGATGGAGCAGATACATATCTTTCACGCCGACACCTTCAAAGTTGTAGGTTCTGTGGATTTCCATTGGTTTTGTCTCAACCCATTTGCCGTTTTCCCAATATGAGCCGTTGGCACTTACCTCGCGCAGGTTTATTTCGGGATTGAAGTTTGTGGCAAAAGGATAGCCATGGTCGCCACCATTGCAGTCGAGTATATCAATTGTGTGTATCTCATCGAAATAATGTTTCAGTGCGTATGCAGAGAACACACTTGTCACTCCTGGGTCGAAGCCTGTTCCTAAAAGTGCTGTTATGCCAGCCTCTTTAAACTTATCGCGATAAGCCCATTGCCATGAATAGTCAAAATATGCGGTAAATCCTTTTTCTTTGCATCGCTTTTCATAGATCGCCCGCCATTCTGGATTATTTGTATCTTCGCATTCATAGTTTGCTGTATCTACATAATCGGTTTTTGTTTTCAGGCATGCGTCCATAATGGTTAAATCCTGATAAGGAAGTGCCAGATTAAGTACTATATCTGGTTTAACTTCATTAATGAGTCTGACCAGTTCATCAACATTATCAGCATCTACCTTGGCTGTTGTTATCACAGCCTTTGTCTTACCCTGAAGTTTTTGCTTTACAGCCTCACATTTGCTGACCGTACGGCTTGCAATACAGATTTCATTGAATACTTCTGCATTTTGTGCGCATTTCTGTATGGCAACACCAGCTACGCCACCACAACCAATGATTAATACTTTTCCCATTTCAATATTTTATAATGATAATAATAATTCCCTTACAACTTTGCAGGCAGTGGCTGTTGATGCACCCGACGAATCAAGTGTCGGTGCAAGTTCTACAACATCGCAGCCTACTACATTTAGATTTTTGCATACAGTCACAATAGCATCTCTAAGTTCATTGAAACTTACTCCACCAGCCTCAGGCGTACCTGTTCCTGGCAATACGGATGCGTCCAACACATCAAGATCTATGGTGAAATATATAGGTATATCTTTGCCAATACCATCTATAACATATTCAATGTCGCTTAATACAAACGGATGCATGAAAGTATGCCCTTGACGTGCAAAAGTCCATTCTTCACGGTCGCCTGAACGGATTCCGAACTGATGAATTCTGTCATCACCGATAAGGTCGTGACATCTGCGCATTACACAAGCATGCGACAAGTGTACTCCAAGATATTCGTCACGCAAATCAGCATGTGCATCGAAATGAATAATCTGCACATCAGGATAACGCTTATATATCTCTCGGAATGCCCCTAAAGTAACCAAATGCTCACCGCCAATCACCAATGGCAATTTTCCGTCTTCTATAATATTGGCAGAGTGTTTGGAAATATCATCCAGTGCCATTTCCGTTGAACCCATAGATAACTCTAAATCCCCTGAGTCGAATACTCTTATGTCTTCAAGCGCTCTGTCTAAATACGGAGAATATGTCTCCAGTCCATAAGACTCATGCCTGATGGCAGCACTTCCGAATCTTGCCCCTGGTCGATAGCTTGTTGTTGAATCAAAAGGAGCACCAAACATAACTATCTGTGCTTCTTCATATTTGGCATCACAACCTATAAATGTTTCAATATTTGCCTTCATTAAATTGGAATTTGTGCATTAGCATTCTTCTACTTTAGTCAAAATCTTCTCAACGTATGCAGGCAAAGCGAAGCAGCCACGATGAAGATTGGTGGTATAATATTTTGTGTTTATATTAAGAGCATTCCATCGTTTTGCATTAATATCATTTACTGGATGATATTTTTTTGATGCAAAACCGAAAAGCCAATATCCTGAAGGATAAGAAGGTATGTGTGCTTGATAGACACGGCTTATTGAAAAACTGTCAAGAATACGTTTGTGAGCCTTTTGCGTTTCAATCTGATCTTCTTTATAGAATGGTGACTGATGCTGGTTGACCATTATCCCATCATCGGTAAGTGCCTTATAGCACGATCCATAAAATTCACGCGACAGAAGACTTTCACCTGGTCCATAGAACCCTGCCGAGTCAACTATAATTACATCATATTTCCCCACAATATGCCTGATGAAGCGCAATGCATTTTGCGTGTGAATGGTTACTTTTGGATTGTCCAATTCAGATGCCGAAAATGGCAGATATTTTTTAGCAGCCTCGACAACGCCAACATTGACTTCAACCATGTCGATGCTTTCTACATTAGGATATTTCAATAGTTCACGCACTACACCTCCGTCTCCAGAACCAAAGACAAGAATCTTTTTAGGATTCGGATGCACAGCCATTGGTATGTGAGTCATCATTTCATGATAGATAAATTCATCTTTTTCTGTCATAATGATATACCCGTCAACAGCCAGCACACGGCCAAATTCGGGAGATTCAAAAATATCAATACGGTTGTAATCGTTATCTTCAGAGTAAATCTGTTTATCAACTTTTATTGATAATTTTACATTTTCTGTATGTAGTTCGGTAAACCAGAATTCCATTTTATTTAGTTGTTTAATCCACTTCGTGGCTTTTCTTCCTCCGCACCTCGGCATAATGCAAAAAAATTTGCCTTCTGCTCTCGGTTTGTCGTCAGTTAGTCGTTTAGCTTGTCCTGAGCTAGTCGAAGGATTTAGTCATTTGGATTTCCCAATCTCCTAATTTCCTAATTTCCTAAACGACAAGTTTAATATACACTTGCTTCTTTTATCACATTCAACCGCTCAATTTTTGGGTCTTCTGGTCCAGTCATAGAGCAGCCTTTTTCTTTTGCGTATGTAATATAGTCGATTATTTCTTGAGTAATACGTTCACCTGGGGCAAGGATTGGAATGCCTGGAGGATAACTCATAACAAATTCCGTACAGATGCGCCCGTTTGTTTCTGCAATAGGAATCATTTCCTCTTTTGGTGCGTAAAATGCTTCCTGCGGAGTCATCACTACAGAAGGATTGATGTATTCATGGTCGAACAGACCTGTTCGTGAACGCTTGTACCTGCGGCGAATATCATAAAGGGCACTTACCAGACGTTCTATTTCACGCATTCTGTCGCCAATGGAAATATAAGCCAGAGTGTTACCGATATCACCCAACTCCATCTGGATATCATATTCGTCACGCAGCAAGTCATAGACCTCAATACCAGCAAGTCCTATATCAAGCGTGAATATCGTAAGTTTTGTTTTGTCAAAATCAAAAATCGAATCGCCATTGATAAGTTCTGAACCGTATGCGTAGTAATCGCCAATCTTATTGATTTCGTTGCGTGCATATTCCGCCATTTCCACAACTTCGGCAAATGCTGCTTTGCCTTTAAGTGCCAAATTGCTTCGCGAAATATCAAGTGAAGCCAGCAGCAAGTATGAGGCACTTGTGGTCTGTGTGAGATTTATGACCTGACGCACATAACCTGCACCTACCGACTTGTTTGTGAGCAATATACTGCTCTGTGTCAGACTTCCGCCCGACTTGTGCATTGAAACACACGACATGTCGGCACCAGCTTTCATGGCAGAAATAGGCATGTCGTCTCCAAAATAGAAATGGGTGCCATGTGCTTCATCCACAAGGACAAGCATATTGTGAGCATGAGCCAACTCCACAATCTTTTTCAGATTCGAGCATATTCCGTAGTAGGTTGGATTATTCACAAGTATTGCCACTGCGTCTGGATTTTCTTCAATGGCTTTTTCTATCTGCGAAATTTTCATTCCCAAAGCGATACCCCATCTGTTATCAACGTCAGGATTCACATAAATAGGTGTCGCACCATTGATAACCATGGCATTTATCACGCTTCGGTGAACATTTCGTGGTAGTATTATTTTTTCTCCTTTTTTCGAAGCAGTCATAACCATGGTTTGTACTGCCGATGTTGTGCCGCCTACCATCAGAAAGGCATGGTCTGCCCCAAAGGCTTCGGCAGCAAGTTCCTCCGCCTCTCTTATCACAGAAATAGGGTGGCAGAGGTTGTCGAGAGGTTTCATGGAATTAACATCAAGTTCAACACATTGTTTCCCTAACAATTTCACGAGTTCAGGATTACCTCGCCCTCTCTTATGCCCTGGCACATCAAAAGGAACCACTCTGTTTCTTCTGAATTCCACAAGGGCTTCATATATTGGTGCGTATGCTTGATTTTCCATAATTTTTTTTAAATGGTTGTAGGTTTTAGGTTTTAGGTTGTAGGTTGCAGGTTTTAGGTTAATAACCCACAACCGACAACCCACAACCGACAACCCACAACCGTTTTACAAGTTTTAGTCGTTGAGCTTTGCTTTAATAAATTCGCGGTTGAGGCGGGCAATATTAGCAATGCTTTCGTTCTTTGGACAAACAGCCTCACAGGCACGTGTGTTTGTACAGTTTCCGAAACCAAGTTCTTCCATTTTTGCTACCATAGCCTTAGCTCTGCGAGCAGCCTCTGGGCGTCCCTGTGGAAGCAATGCAAGTTGGCTGACCTTAGATGCTACAAAGAGCATGGCAGAACCATTCTTACAAGCAGCTACACATGCACCGCAACCTATACATGAAGCACAATCCATAGCCTCATCGGCCTTGTCCTTAGGAATAAGTATCGCATTTGCATCTTGAGCCTGACCTGTGCGTACGGTTGTATAGCCACCAGCCTGAATAATCTTGTCGAATGCGCCACGGTCAACCATACAGTCTTTTATTACAGGGAATCCTGCTGAACGCCATGGTTCTACTGTGATAACATCGCCATCGTCGAAATGACGCATATAGAGTTGGCACGTTGTAGCTCCACGTTCAGTTTTTCCGTGAGGTGTTCCGTTGATATACAAAGAGCACATTCCGCAAATGCCTTCGCGGCAGTCGTGGTCGAATACAAATGGTTCTTTGCCTTCGTTGATCAATTCTTCGTTGAGGATGTCGAGCATCTCAAGGAACGATGTGTCGTCTGGAATGTTCTTCATTTCATGAGTATCGAAGTGTCCCTTTTCCTTAGGACCATTCTGCTTCCAGTACTTCAGTGTAAATGATATATTCTTTGCCATTGTTGTTTGCGGTTTTGCGGTTTTGCGGTTTTGCGGTTTTGCGGTTTACGAATACTATTTTTGTCGCATAAAGATAAGCGAGCGAAGCATCTTATTGATATCTTCATTTTGTGTAGCCAACTTATTATGAGAACTTTCGTCAAGCAGACCTATGTTGAAAGCTATTTGCAATTGTGTGTCGATTTCATTAGATGAACCTAAGGCAATATACAAAAAACGTAATAGTTCTGCTTCAGATGAGCGACCATATCCTTCTGCAATATTTGAAGGAATTGATACTGCGGCCCTGCGGAGTTGGGTAGTAATACCATAATTTTCCTCTTTCGGAAATTTTGATGTTACTTGATACAAATTCGTAACAAACTCCATTGATTCATTCCAAACTCTTAAGTTTCTGTGAGGACCTTGCACCATATCAAATATCCGTATAACCGTATAACCGTACAACCGTATAACCTACGATTAATTCTTATAATTACGTGTTTGTACTTTTATAGCTTCGTATTCAAGTGGTTCCTTGATGAGTTCAGGTTCTTTTTCATCATCGCCCTGATACTCCCAACAGCCTACGTAGAAGAAATTCTCATCGTCACGCTTTGCTTCGCCCTCTTCTGTCTGGTATTCCTCACGGAAGTGGCCACCACAACTTTCGTTACGTGAGAGTGCATCGTGAGCTACGAGTTCACCCATGAGGAGGAAATCACGAAGGTGAATAGCCTTGTCAAGTTCAATGTTGAGACCTTCCTTGTCACCAGGGATAAAGAGGTTAGTCCAGAATTCCTTGCGGAGTTGCTTGATAAGCTTGATGCCTTCTTTCAGTCCTTCTGCAGTACGTCCCATTCCGACGTGTTCCCACATTATATGACCGAGTTCCTTGTGGATAGAGTCAACGCTGCGTTTTCCTTTTATACTCATCAGTTTGTCGATTCCAGCCTGTACGCTCTTCTCGGCTTCTTCAAATTCTGGCATGTCGGTTGAGAGACGAGCCCAGATGGCCTGGTCTGCCAGATAGTTCTGAATAGTATAAGGTAGTACAAAATATCCGTCAGCCAAACCTTGCATGAGAGCAGATGCTCCAAGGCGGTTGGCACCGTGGTCAGAGAAGTTACATTCACCAATTGCGAACAATCCAGGGATGGAAGTCTGCAATTCATAGTCAACCCAGATACCACCCATTGTGTAGTGAACAGCAGGGAATATCATCATAGGAGTTTCGTATGGATTTTCATCAGTTATTTCTTGATACATGTCGAACAGGTTTCCATAGCGCTGTTCAACAACATCCTTGCCTAATCTCTCGATTGATTCTGAGAAATCAAGGAATACAGCAAGACCTGTGTTGTTCACGCCAAATCCCTTGTCGCAACGCTCTTTTGCAGCACGTGAAGCCACGTCGCGAGGAACGAGGTTTCCGAATGCAGGATAGCGACGCTCCAGATAGTAGTCACGGTCTTCTTCAGGGATGTCCTGACCTTTTATCTCACCGCGTTGCAAGCGTTTTGCGTCCTCAAGTTTCTTAGGAACCCAGATACGACCATCGTTACGCAGAGATTCTGACATAAGCGTCAGCTTTGACTGCTTATCACCATGAACAGGAATACATGTTGGGTGAATCTGTACGTATGAAGGATTTGCGAAATAAGCACCCTTACGATAGCACTGAACGGCTGCTGTACAGTTGCATCCCATTGCATTTGTTGAAAGGAAGTAAGTGTTTCCGTAGCCACCAGTAGCGATGACAACAGCATTTGCAGAGAAACGCTCCAGTTTACCAGTCACGAGGTTCTTTGCTATGATACCACGAGCACGACCATCAATGATGACAACATCTTCCATTTCATAGCGTGTATATAATTTAACCTTTCCAGCCTTTACCTGGCAAGAAAGAGAAGAGTAAGCACCGAGCAGAAGCTGCTGACCAGTCTGCCCCTTTGCATAGAATGTACGGCTAACCTGAGCGCCACCGAAAGAACGGTTTGCCAGCATACCACCATATTCACGTGCGAAAGGTACACCCTGAGCCACACATTGGTCGATGATATTGTTACTAACTTCAGCCAAACGATAGACATTTGCTTCGCGAGCACGATAGTCGCCACCTTTCACAGTATCATAAAACAAACGATAAACAGAGTCACCGTCGTTCTGATAACATTTTGCTGCATTGATACCACCCTGTGCAGCAATAGAGTGAGCACGGCGTGGTGAATCCTGAATGCAGAAATTCAATACGTTGAAACCCATTTCACCGAGTGAAGCAGCTGCACTTGCACCAGCCAAACCAGTACCTACAACGATAACATCGAGCTTCAGTTTGTTTTTAGGGTTTACAAGACGCTGATGAGCCTTAAACTCTTTCCATTTGTTCTCAACTAGACCTTCTGGAATTCTTGAATTTATCTGTTTTGCCATAATTTTGTTATTTTTTCATTTATTTACTGCATTGGGCATGTACAGAAAGAGTCAGCACAAGCAAGGCTTGGTGCCAAACCTGTCAAGAATGCCAAAACCACTACAACGAAACTGAGCATGAGAAGAGTGACGTAAGCTATGCCGATGACCTTCCAGCGGCAGAACCAAATCTTACCATTCCAACCGAATGTCTGCATTGCACTCCAGAAACCATGAGAAAGATGGAACCAGATAGCCGCGAGCCAGATAATGTAAAGCACTGCGAATACTGGGTTGGAGAAAGTTATGCAAATAAATGAAAAACCATCTGTTGGAGAGATAGGACCAACGTTTCCAACCAGTTCAGCAAACATCATGTTGTACCAGAAATTGTAAAGGTGCAACAAGAGACCGAGAAGAATGATGATACCAAGCACCAGCATATTCTGAGAAGCCCATTCAACCTTTCCAGGTTTGTCGGTTACAGAATAGCGCTGAGCACCACGAGCTGCTTTGTTCTGCATTGTAAGCCAGAATGCGTACACAATGTGAAGAACTGCCAGAAAGGCAAGTCCAAGTGTAGCTACCAAAGCATACCAATTCGTTCCAAGCATTTCACATACTGTGTTGTATGCCTCACCAGAGAACAGAGCAACGCAGTTCATTGCTGCATGGAACGTCAGGAAAAGGATCAGGCAAGTACCTGTGACTGCCATAATCACTTTTCGTCCAATTGTTGAATTAATTAACCACATAAAAATTTATAAATGATTTAAAAAAAATTATATTCGTAAATAAATTGTAAATTGTATTGTTTATGTTGTATTGTTATGATTAGCTTGAGCAAAACAAACCATAAACATACAATGTAAAATATAAAACATACAAAATCATCCTACCGTACTTCCAGGTTTCACATTTTTTGATACGGTTGTCAGCACCAGACTCTCGTCTGCATCTACTGCCGAAAGAATCATTCCGTTGCTTACCAAGCCGTTCTTGAATTCCTTAGGAGCGAAATTTGCCACAAACAGCACTTGCTTGCCAACGAGTTTCTCTGGTTCTGTATAGTATTTTGCTATTCCGCTGACAATGGTTCTCTTTTCCATGCCATCGTCAATCAGGAAACGCAGCAACTTGTTCATTTTTGGAACTTTCTCGCATTCCAAAACCGTACCTACACGAATATCAATCTTCTCAAAGTCTTCAAATGAGCAGACTGGTTTCAATGGTGCTGCTTTGGCATTAGCCATTTCGTTTGCTTTTTTGATTGCTTCAAGCTTATCCATTTGCGCCTGAATCACGCTGTCCTCAATCTTTTCAAACAGCAACACTGGTTCTCCCAATTGCTTGCCCTCAGGCAGTATGTCCATCTTGCCCAACTGATTCCAACTGAAATCGTCCAGTCCAATCATACCTCTCAATGCCTTGCTCGACATTGGCAGGAATGGTTCAAAGGCTATCGAAAGATTTGCTGTAAGTTGCAAGGAAACGAAGATGACTGTTTTCACTCTTTCAGGGTCTGTCTTTATCACCTTCCATGGTTCAGAGTCAGCAATATACTTGTTTCCAATGCGTGCCAGATTCATGGCTTCCTTTTGTGCGTCACGGAATTTGAACTGGTCGAGCAGAGTTTCCATCCTTTGCTTCACGTCACAGAACTCATCTATTGTCTGCTTGTCATAGTCCGTTAGTTCGCCACATTCAGGAACCACCTTGTCATAATATTTCTTTGTCAATTGCAAAGCCCTGTTCACGAAGTTACCATACACAGCCACCAGTTCGTTATTGTTGCGTGCCTGATAGTCCTTCCATGTAAAGTCGTTGTCTTTTGTTTCTGGAGCATTGGCAGTCAGCACATAGCGCAATACATCCTGCTTGCCAGGCATTTCTTCAAGATACTCGTTAAGCCATACAGCCCAGTTTCTTGACGTGCTGATTTTGTCGCCTTCCAGATTCAGAAATTCATTTGCAGGTACATTCTCTGGCAGAATGTACCTGCCATGAGCCTGAAGCATGGAAGGGAAGACTATGCAATGGAACACGATGTTGTCCTTGCCGATGAAGCAAATCATCTTTGTTTCCTCATCCTGCCACCATTGTTCCCAGTTTCCATATTTCTCAGGTTGTGCGTCGCAAATTTCCTTAGTGTTGCTGATGTAGCCTATTGGAGCATCAAACCATACGTAGAGCACTTTTCCTTCTGCTCCTTCCACAGGCACAGGAATACCCCATTTCAAATCGCGTGTCACTGCACGTGGGTGCAATCCGCTGTCGAGCCAACTCTTGCATTGACCATAGACATTCGGACGCCATTCCTTGTGCTCTTCCAAAATCCATTTTTCAAGCCATTGCTGATACTGGTCGAGTGGCAAATACCAATGCTTTGTGGATTTCTTCACGAGTGGATTGCCTGTCACAGCATTGTATGGATTTATCAGTTCCTCTGGCGAAAGGTCGCGACCACATTTCTCACACTGGTCACCATAAGCCTCCTGATTGCCACAGTGAGGGCAAGTGCCGCGAATGTTTCGGTCGGTCAGGAATTCACCTTCTTTTTCATCATAATACTGTTCGCTTTCCATTTGCACAAACTTCCCGTCATCGTAAAGCTTGCGGAAGAAGTCGGAGGCAAACTGATGGTGGATTTCAGAAGTCGTGCGTGAATACACGTCAAACGAAATACCAAAATCCTCAAAACTCTTTTTTATAATGGAATGATAGCGGTCAACCACGTCCTGTGGGGTACAACCTTCCTTGCGTGCCCTGATAGTCACAGGAACTCCATGTTCATCGCTTCCGCCTACAAACAATACGCTCTCACCCTTCAGCCTCAGATACCTGCAATAAATGTCGGCAGGAATATAGACGCCAGCCATGTGACCTATATGCACAGGACCATTAGCGTATGGTAAGGCAGACGTAATCAGTGTTCTTTTGAATGTTTTTTTCATTGCTTTTGTTAATTAGCGTGCAAAGATAATAAAAAAGGTTAGAGGTTAGGGGGTAGGGGGTAGGGTTTTATGATTTTTTAATAAATAAACTGAATTGTGGATTGAGAATCGCGAATTGTGAATCAAAAAACAAAGTTTTTTCTACTTTTGCACAAAATTTCCTCCCATAACCTATAACCCACAACCATATCATCGTATGCCAATAACCATAATTATCTATGCTTCGGTACTTGCAGAACAGAATGTCGAAGCAATAAAAGCCACTCATCGCGAGTTGTTCTCCTCCTTAGAAGAGAATTTCGACATAAATGCCGTGATGCATCAGGACTTTTATGCCCAACCAGTTTTTCCCAACAATCTCACCGTTGTTTTGGTGGCTACTGGAGGCACGGAGGGAATGATAGTAAGAGAATACGACAAGTTGCCGCATCCTCTCATTCTCCTTACCGATGGCAAGGCAAATTCGCTGGCAGCCACACTCGAACTTGCCACATGGATACGCAACAAAGGCGACAACTGTACCATCCTCCACGGCTCCATGGAAAAGATTGTTAGTCATTTTAGGAGATTAGGAAATTGGGGAATTGAGAAATTGGGGAATCCAAACGACCAAACGACAAATCTCCCAATCTCCCAATCCATAACCTACAACCCACAACCTATAACCCAAAACCCACAACCGTCTATGCATGGTCAGCGTATTGGCGTATTGGGGCAGCCTTCCGACTGGCTGGTAGCAAGTGATGTTGACTACGACTTGGTGAGGAAGAAATGGGGTGTAGAGTATGTTGACATCCCCCTGTCAAAAGTAGAGGAATATTATGCCCAGACAACCGACTCTGATGCCTCAGTCTTAGCAGCCAATTTTGTGGCTAAGGCAAAAGCAATCGTAGAACCAGACAACAAGGAAATCATCAAGGCTGTCCGACTTTATCTCGCCATAAAACGAATTGCTGATGAATACCATCTCAATGCTCTTACCATTCAATGCTTCAGCCTGATAACAAGTTTGCACACAACTGGTTGCCTTGCCTTGGCATTGCTCAACGATGAGGGCATTGTGGCTGGTTGCGAAGGCGATTTGCAAACCATTTTTACTATGCTCTATGCAAAACGGGTAATGGGCAAAGATTCGTTTATGGCAAACCCTGCTTTTATCGATACCGACAAGAATGAGGTGGTTTTTGCACATTGCACAATAGGACTAAAACAAACCTCTGAGTACATCATCCGTTCTCATTTTGAGAGTCAGAGTGGTGTGGCAATTCAAGGTAAACTGCCGTTGGACAAGGTTACGATAATGAAATTTGGAGGAAAGGCTCTTGAAAAGTCCGTAGTTCTGCATGGCACAATAGTGGAAAATCAGTCGGATGAGCGAAAATGCCGTACGCAGATACGCATAGCATTGGATTATATCACAAGCCAAACCGACTATTTTCTGAATGCAAGCCTTGGCAATCATCACGTCATATTAACCTGCTGATAACACCCATATAACAACCATTTACTCACAATTTGCTCACACAGACTACACTCTATGGCTACTCTATAGGAGTGAGTAAATTGTGAGTAAATAGTGAGTAAAAGGGTTACATAAGATAGTGATAAGGTATAGAATAAGAGTTATTGATGCTTGCAATCCTAACGAAACTTAAAAAAAATCGGCAAGGTTGCCAAAATTTTTTGCAGTTCATAAAATTTTCTTATCTTTGCAGCGACAAAATCAGAACTAACTAAAATAATGGTACACGGATTATCACTTTTCGTAACACTCACCCTAACTGCTTTGTGCGTGCAGGCGCAGATAGTCAACTTCAGTCAGAAAGGCATGTTTCAAACTGAAGTCTTTGAATTATCACTACAACCATCAAATTCTAAATATCAGATTTATTATACCCTCGACGGTACGCGCCCGACGAAGAATAACGCCACGCTCTATTCCTCGCCGATAAAGATAACTACTACTACACCAGTCAGCGCGGTATGCGTAGATGCCGATGGTGTAGAGTATGGCATAATGACAAAGACGTACATCTTCTTGAAAGATGTTTACAAGCAGCCTGCCAATCCGAAGGGATATCCCGAAAACTGGAGCCGAAAGGACTCGAAGACCTATTGGAAGGGCTACTATGGAATGGATACAAGCGTGACTGAAAGCGATGAATACCGCGACCTCATGGATGATGCCATGATTGCAATACCTACGGTTTGCATCACTACAAACATTGACAATCTGTTCTCGGCTTCGGACGATGAAAACACTGGTGGCATCTATGTCCATACTGGTAAGGATGCAAGCAAGGTGGGCGACGGATGGGAACGTCCAGCGTCGATAGAATATTTCGATCCAAAGACTGGCGGCAAATTTCAGCTCAACTGTGGATTACTGCTACACGGAGGCAATAGTCGCAATCCTCAAAACTCAGCAAAGCATTCGTTTCGCGTTTCGTTTAGAAAAGAGTACGGTGAAGGGAAACTGAAGTTCAAGTTGTTTGAGGATGATGATGCCGTACAGAAATTCGATCATCTAATCCTCCGTGCTGGGTACAACTACACATGGATAAAGAATGGAAGCAAGTCGATGTATCCGCAAAACATAGTTCAACGCACAAATGCGCAATACATTTATGACTCATGGGCAAAGGAAGTGCAGCATGCAATGGGACACCTGTTCACCCATCGGCGATTCTGCCATCTTTATCTCAACAATCTATACTGGGGACTATATGAGATTTGCGAGAAGATAAACGACAACTTCGCAAGTGCATATCTCGGTGGCGAAGATGAAGATTTTGATGTAATCGATGTGAACGAAATGATTGACGGTACACGCGATGCATACACCACTATGTATAATACCGCTCTGAAGGTTGGCACCAAAACTGGTGACAGCAACTACACGAAACTACAGACCGACCATCTGCTCGACATAGAAAACTACATTGATTATATGCTCATCAATTGGTATATTGGTAATGACGACTGGGACAACAACAATTGGCGATGCATCAGAAGTCGAGTGAATCCTGGCGATGGCTTCAAGTATCTTGTCTGGGATGCCGAGACAGCTTTTACCGACGTTGATTATAATAAAGTGGAAAAGAAGAACGGCAATCCGACGGCAATGATGGAAGTGCTGAAAAAGAATCCCGACTTCAAGAAAACAGTACAGGAAAGAATAGGACGTCATCTTACTGGCGATGGTATTCTGACACCTTACCGTGCGGCTCAACTTTATTTAAAAATTGCCGATGAAATCGACCTTCCTATCATTTGTGAGAGTGCTCGATGGGGTGGTTATCGCGTCTTTACAGGCGAAAGCGAAGTGACATACACGCGCAACGATCATTGGCTGCCTCGCAAACAGGATTTACTCGACAATTATTTCCCGAAACGAACAGGAAACATGCTTTCGTATCTGACAAAGTTTGGCTTGTTCGACCCAACTGGAATAGATGATGTCAACGACAATAATGCAATACGAAAGCCAGCCGATGCCGTCTATGATTTACAAGGTCGCAAGGTATCAACCATTTCGTCTATCGGAACTCTGCCACCAGGAGTGTATATCCATAACGGCAAGAAGTACTGTGTGGGGGACAAAGCTCCCCAATCTCCTAAAAAGAAAAAAAAGGTATTTATTAATTTGAGTTCTGAAAACGGTTCAACTATTCGCACTTTGAAATAAAAACATACTATGCAAGAAACAGGAAGATGCCCTTATTGTGGGTCAGAAGATGTACTTGAATATGCTGATGGCACATGTGTTTGCTGTGAATGTGGCGCAACATGGAAATCTAAATATTAAGAGAGATTACGCAATGTAAAGGCAAATTCATCATTCTGTTGATGGCAGGGATGTTGAATGAAACTGGAAATGTTTTTATTAAAAAATCATAATTATCAATTATCAATTGTCGATTATCAATTAAAAAACAAAGTTTTTTCTTATCTTTGCGCCCAAATCCGCGTATATGCGATACCAAACAACTAAATAATAATGAAACAATACAATTTATTGAACAATGTTTTCGGATGGGTGGCTTTTGCCATTGCAGCATTCGTGTATTGCTCGACTATCGAACCGACAGCCAGTTTTTGGGACTGTCCTGAGTTTATTACTACGGGTTATAAGATGGAGGTTGGTCATCCTCCTGGTGCTCCTTTCTTCATGCTTACGGCAAATCTTTTCAGTCAGTTTGTAAGCGACCCTACAAAGGTTGCCATGATGGTGAATATGATGAGTGCCTTGCTGAGTGCGGCTTGTATAATGTTCCTGTTCTGGACAATTACGCATCTCACACGCAGACTGATTGTGAGCGACGATGGTGATTATTCTGCTGGAAAGATGATTACCATTTTAGGAGCAGGTATGACGGGTGCGCTCATCTATACCTTCAGTGATACGTTTTGGTTTTCTGCTGTTGAGGGTGAGGTGTATGCCTATTCTTCAGCATTTACGGCTGTTGTGTTCTGGCTGATACTGAAATGGGAAAATCATGCTGATGAGCCTCATAGTGACAGGTACTTGGTACTGATTGCCTATTTGACAGGACTTTCGGTTGGAGTGCATCTGCTCAACCTGCTTTGTATTCCTGCCATTGTATTGGTTTGGTATTACAAGCGTTATCCTAATGCCAATGCTAAAGGCAGTCTGCTGGCATTATTGGTGTCGGTGGTGCTGATTGCTGCCGTATTGTATGGCATTGTGCCTGGTATCGTAAAGGTTGGAGGATGGTTTGAACTGCTCTTTGTGAATGTGCTCGGCATGAGGTTCAACACAGGTCTGATTGTTTATATGATAGTACTAGTGGCATGTGTTATCTGGGCTATTTATGAGAGCTATACGCAGAAAAACAGAAAACTGGAAAATATCTCGTTTGTTACATCAATAGCAATGTTGGGTATTCCTTTCTATGGGCATGGAGTTGGCTCGGTAATAATCGGTATTGTGATTATTGCGCTGTTGACTATGCTTGTCAGGATGAAGCCTAAGGGACAGTCGTTGGTGACTTCGAGGATAAAGAATACAGCATTGCTGAGTATGCTGATGATTATGATAGGCTATTCCACTTATGCAGTGATAGTAATCCGTTCATCAGCCAATCCTCCTATGGATCAGAATTCACCAGAGGATATTTTCACTCTTGGTGAGTATTTAGGTCGTGAGCAGTATGGCGACAGACCATTGTTTTATGGTCAGGCTTACACATCACAAGTAAAACTTGTGCCAGATGGTAATGTTTGTCGGCCAGTAATGGACGAGGGTGCTCCTGTCTATCAGCGTAAGGAAAAGGCAAGTGCTGACGAGAAAGACAGTTATTTCATTGTTCGCACAAAGGACAAGTATGTTTATGCACAAAATATGCTTTTCCCTCGCATGCATGATGCTGGACACACAGAGGCTTACGAAAGCTGGATGGATGGTGTGGATGGCAGTCTGGTGCCATACGACCGTTGCGGCGAGACTATTATGGTGAAAGTGCCTTCACAGGTTGAAAACATCAGATTCTTCCTGTCGTATCAGTGCAACTTTATGTACTGGCGCTATTTCATGTGGAACTTTGCTGGACGGCAGAACGATATTCAGGGTAATGGCGAATTGGAGCATGGCAACTGGATTACGGGTATTCCATTCATAGACAATAGTCGTCTGGGCGACCAGAGCAAGTTGCCTGATGACCTGAAGATGAATAAGGGACATAACGTGTTTTATTGTTTGCCGTTGCTTCTTGGATTGTTAGGCTTGTTCTGGCAGGCTTACAGAGGCAGACGTGGCATTCAGCAGTTCTGGGTGGTGTTCTTCCTGTTCTTTATGACAGGTCTGGCAATTGTAATCTATCTGAACCAAACTCCACAGCAGCCACGTGAGCGTGACTATGCTTACGCAGGTTCGTTTTATGCATTTGCTATCTGGTGCGGATTAGGAGTAGCGGCAATAACGGAATGGATGAAGAAAGCATTCCGAGAAATGGCTGAC
>JAZLEX010000063.1:0-2310 GCA_045615485.1 Prevotella sp. | reverse complement strand
GACCAAATGGGAAATCTCTGGTGCTTCAACAGCCTTGCACCAAAGATAAACCTGCTTGAACTCACTGCTGAGAAAACATGGAACAACCATTATTTCGCCGAACTCTGCGATGGTGACAACTCTTTGGCAAATGTTGTAAGCATGATATTCGACAGTCGTGGCAATCTGTGGTTCTGCAACAAACATTGGAACGTGCCTTCGGTCTATTGCTACAATATAGCGACAAATCAACTAAAAAGCTACAAGACCTTCATCAATCAGAACAACACCAAACTCGAACTAATCTATGTCAACTGCATTGCAGAGGACAAAAACGGAGATATGTGGATAGGAACCAATGCTGGTCCGCTGTTGCTGAAACAGACAGAGTTTGAAAGCAGCAACCCAGTGTTTGAGCAAGTAATTGTGCCACGCAACGATGGCTCAGGCTTGGGCGACTACCTTTTGAATGGAGTTGATATCTCAGGAATCGCCATTGATGGAGCCAACAGAAAATGGTTTGCCACAAGTTCAAATGGTGTGTTTGAAATAAGCGCCGACAACATCACCCAACTCAATAATTTCACAGTTGAAAACAGTCCGCTGCTTGCCGACAACATTGAGTCGATAGCCTATAACGGAACCACTGGCGAAATATTCTTAGGCACGGAAAAGGGATTATGCTCATACGTCTGCGATGCCACCGAGCCATCGTCAGGCTTGGAAAAAGATAAGATTTGGGCATACCCAAACCCTGTCGTGTCGGATTATCATGGTTTAATCACCATTACTGGACTCACATCCAATGCACAAATCAAAATCTGTTCAGCCGCAGGTTATGTTGTCTCAGAAGGCAGAAGCAATGGAGGGACATTCACCTGGAACGGATGTGACAGGAGTGGCAAACGTGTAGCAAGCGGCGTTTATCTTGTGCTTGCAACCAATAGTGACGGAAGCAAGGGAGCCGTATGCAAAATTGCAATGATAAAATAAAGGAAATCCTCCGTTTCTGTATAGTCGGAGGTTTGGCAACTGTTGTCCATTACTGCATCTACCTGTTGCTGATGCAATGGATAAACGTCTCCATAGCATATACTGTTGGCTATGTACTAAGTTTCATCATGAACTTTTTCCTTTCCAACTTCTTCACTTTCGGAACAAAACCGTCGGTGAAAAAAGGATTCGGCTTTGCTGCAAGTCATCTGACAAACTACCTCCTGCACATCTCCTTGCTCAACGTGTTTATATGGCTTGGCATAGATAGTCATTATGCACCAATACCAGTTCTGTGTATAGTTGTTCCAATCAACTTCATTCTCGTCAGGACATCATTGAAAAAATTATAATGGAGACCCTCTAAATCTCCTGAGTCCTCCTTAACTTCTTAACTTCTTAACTCCTTAACTCCTCAAATAGTAAAATTGTAAATCCGTAAAACCGTAAATATGTACAAACCTCTTATACTTATATCAAACGATGATGGCTTTAGAGCCAAAGGCATAAACTGCCTAATAGACATGGTCAAGGAGTTTGGTGATGTCATAGTATGTGCCCCCGACTCTGCACGTTCAGGGTATTCAACAGCATTTTCTGGTTTGGAATATCTGACCCTGAAACCCTCACTTACAGAAAATGGTTATCAAAAGGTGCAGGATGGTGTAAAAGTGTATTATTCCAACGGAACACCTGTTGACTGCATAAAACTGGCTTACAGCGAACTATGCAGTCGCAAGCCCGACCTTGTCATTGGTGGTATCAACCATGGAGATAACTCAACGGTAAACAATCACTACTCTGGCACTGTGGGGGTTGCAAAGGAAGGGTGCATGAAGGGAATTCCGTCGATAGCCTTTTCGCTTTGCGATTACGATAAAGATGCAAATTTCGAACCACTGCGCCCTTATATTCAGAGCATAGTAAAGAAAGTTTTGGCTGAAGGACTGCCACATGGCACATTCTTGAACGTGAATTTCCCGAAAACCGAAAAGAGTCAGAGTCAGTGTCAGAGTCAGAGTCCGTTCGCTGGTGTCAGAATGTGTCGAATGACGTTCGGAGGTTGGGTCAACGAAGTCAGCAAATGCGCTCATCCACGTGGTTTCGATTACTATTGGCTCGTAGGTCATCTTTTAAATGACGAACCTAATGCCGAAGATACCGACCAGTGGGCATTAAACCACAATTATGTAGCCATCACCCCAACCACAATCGACGTAACGGACTACCAACTGCTAAAAGAGTGGAAACCTGATGATATATTGTAGGGGGACTCTGACACTGACTTCCATAATGCAAAATTAATAATTAATAATTAATAATTAATAATTAATAATG
>JAZLEX010000062.1:0-6341 GCA_045615485.1 Prevotella sp. | reverse complement strand
GGTTATAAGATAATAATGAGCAATGAGATTTTTATTAGGATTTTGGTTAAGATTTCGAGCCCGAAGGGCGATCCCATAAAAATCGTCCCATAAAAGCAACGTACAGTTGCGCATTTCTATGGCGAGCCAAAGGCGAGACATTGTGAGGATTTTGGTTTTAGATTTTAGTTAGGATAAAAAAATCCTTAACGAAAATCCCAACAAAAATGCGCTCAAGTACTTCGCTTTAGTGAGGAGTTTTAGAAGGATCGTCACTACGTTCCTCGAAATCCTAAAGAAAATCATGATAAAAATCCGTAAAACCTTATAACCGATAAGTGAGCAAGTTAGAAACTTGCGAAACTTAAATAAATAGTAAATTGTAAATAGTAAATTGTAAATCAAATGAGAAATCTGTGTACTTACATAATGTATGGTGTTTCGATTGCTGTTTTCGCAATAAACCTCACAGGATGCAGCAAATTTTTTGAGACTGATTCAGAGTATGTTATTTTTGCCGACGAAAATCATCTCAACAATTCCAACGACTCTGTTTATTCAATGATAGGAGTATTGAATAAACTGCAGGCGATAGGCGACCGTACAATACTTTTCGGTGAAGTTCGTGGCGATTTGGTCGAAATCACAGAAGCCACATCACACGACCTTCGTGAAATTGCTTTGTTTGAAGTTAACGATACAAGCAACAAATACAACGTGCCGAGCGATTACTATGCTGTAATCAACAATTGCAATTATTTTATCGAGAATGTCGATACTGGACTTAGAAACAACCGCAATGAAAGTCTTTTCCTGAAGGAATATGCAGCGGTGAAAGCAATACGCGCATGGACATATTTGCAGTTGGCAATAACCTACGGCAAAGTTCCATTTGTTGTTGAACCTATACTGAATAAAGAGGATGCAGAAAAGGATTACCCGAAGTATGGAATTGAGGATATTTGCGAATACTTCCTTAACAACGATGGATTGCAGAGTATGGCAGCAAAGCAAATAGAATATCCTGACTATGGCATTATTGGAGGCTCAAACTCAAAGATGTATTATATACCATTATATTTAATCCTTGGCGATTTGAATCTTTGGGCTGGTCACTACTTGGAAGCAGCAAAATGCTATTATGATTACATAAACACCCGAAATGGAACACTATCCACATATCCTACAGGTACATCACGTACTGCATGGATGTCTCATAACTGGACATCTATTTATACATCGTTTACGTCAGACCTCTATGATGAGACCTATTCTAAGGAGTCAGAAATCATCACCATCATTCCAGGTGATGCAGATCCTTCTGGTGGCTATTTCAGTGAGTTGCCTGACTTATTCAATACCAGCTCTACAAATAATTACAAGGCAAGTCTGATACCTTCGACACCGATGATTGACTTATCAGCAAAGCAAAGATATTGCTATTGTGATGAACAAGGGAAAGTATCTTATCCTCCTTCAACGTTTTCCGAATACCGAAGTGGAGATTTGCGATTAATGTCAAGCTGGACAACAACAGAAAACTCTGTTGACCCACAAGGCAATAAATACACAGAACAGACCATGGATAAATTCCGCACAGGCAATAATCACATCTATCGTCGCCAGTTGGTTTATCTTCGTCTGGCAGAAGCATTAAACCGTGCTGGGTATCCTCATTTTGCATTTTCGGTTTTGTCAACAGGTGTCAATAGCACTGTCATGTCCGAATATATATTGCCAAACTATCCTGATGACACAAATTTGAATTACTTCCAGTTCCCTGCAACAAGATATGGACTCTACGATCCTACAGGAACTTCAGGCAATGTACAGAACACGATGGGTATTCATAGTCGTGGCAGCGGTTATTCACCTTTGAATGAATATTACCCAATGCCATACAACAACAATATTGTTGCTGATTACTCTGGTTGTACCACGTATGCTGATTCCTTGAAGGCAAAAAAAGATTCAGCACAGGTTCAGATTGCTTATCAGATAGAAGAAGTTGAAAATCTTATCGTGGACGAAGAAGCTCTTGAATTTGCTTTCGAGGGTTATCGTTTCTACGACCTGATGCGTGTTGCACTACGTCGTGGACAGCCTGCTTATTTGGCAGAAAAGATAATGAAACGCAGTGCCACATCTAAGGTTGCACAAATCAAAACAGATTTGACAAATCCTGATAACTGGTATATCCGTTGGAATGGACAGATAGGAATATATTAACTCCTGATTTACAATTTACTATTTACAATTTACTACGCAAGGCTCATGTCTTAACTCCTTAACTTCTTTAACTCCTTAACTCCTAATCAAATGTAGCCTTTAATCTTGAAGATAGTCATGCGATTACTCGTTTTAGTTTTCGTACGAAGTTCCGTTTTAGCCCAAAGCCAACAATTACCATCGGCTTCAATGTATTTGCAGGCATATTCAAAATCGGCTGTGCCTGTAGTCTTTAATCCGTCACAGTCCCTCAACTCTCAACCCTCAACTCGAAACTCACAACCTTTGTGGGGCATGGACACCGCATGGGACAGTAGTGATAATGTAACACGTGGCACGAACTATATCGGGAAAGATGTTCTTTCAGTTGGAAGAGTATCTTTCCAGCCGAGTGATTTAGTTGATAGCAACGGAAATCTGTCTTCAGCACAGAAAAGCAGACTACAGTCCCGTCTGAACCATATTGCCATCAGTGGTGTCAGAAATATAATCCTCAACTGTGACCATGAGGCATTAAATTCTGCAAATTATTATGGGAAACCTTACGAGTGGTACAGGGTTATCAAAGCCAGTGTCCTTTATGCCAAGAGCAAAGGTTTTAATGTTGTAACCGTTTCTCCCTTCAACGAACCAGATTATTCCGGTTGGGGTGAAGGTACTCAAGCTCATTTCAAGGAAATTTGCCGTTATATAAGTGAGGATAAAGAAATGGCAGGAATACGTATTTCGGCTGGCAACACACTTAACAGCGATCAGGCTTTATCATGGTACAACTATATGAAACCATACGTTTCAGAAGGCTGCACTCATCAACTGGCAGGAAGTTTTGATACTTATTCCAATTTTTTCAAGACAGTCCGAAACGATGGCAACCATGCAACAGCCGATGAGATGCACAATGTAGGCGATGCTATTGTGGGTCTGCATTATGGTCTCCAAACAGGTATCTGGTGGGGATGGGACGGACTTGCTCGTGGAGAGTTTTGCCGTGATTCGTATTATGGTGCAGAAATAGGCTATGGCGAAAATCGTAATGCCTGGACAGCAGCCGCTGTGTTCAAATATACTGACAGGGAAAAAACAGGTGTCAGAGCCTTTTTAGGAAGCAGTGAACGACAGGCAACCACAAGTGCCTACGAGTTTGTATCCTCATCTCGACCAGTGTATTATGATGGTGTCGGACCAGTAAACAATTTTTCCATTCAACTCCCTGGTGGTACTGGCTATCAGAAAGGGCAGTCCAATGCCGAACGAATGATTCAGATTCATTATGGTGAAGATGTCCCAGCGTTTCCACTTGCCGCAGGGACATACGTCATCATGAATGTCAATTCCATGAAGTGCATTGGCTATTACAATGGTGCAAAGGGCAATGGCGTTAATTTGGCACAAGGCACTTATTCCGGGACTAAATCCAATACCCATCAGAGATGGTTGTTACGCCCTGTACCATCAACCGTAGGTGGCGATTTTTCGTATTTCTATCTTAAAAGTGAGCGTGATTCCACCCAACTTATGGACTTGAAAAATTGGAGCACTTCTGCTGGTGGTGATATTATTGCATATTCTGGCAGCGGCGGAGCCATTGAACAATGGTATGCCGAGTATGCTGGTAATGGAAACTATTATATCCGCAGCCGACATTCTGGACTTTACCTTGAAATCAGAGGAGCGAAAACCACAAACAACGCCTACCTGCAGCAAGCAGAATTCTCTGGAACAGCCAATCAGCAATGGCGTTTCATGCCTACCGACGCAGCACTTGAACTCACACCTCCAACAGCTCCACAAGGTGTGTCTGTCATTAGACAGGCAGCATCCAACCTGATTACATGGCAACCTGTGACAACCTCCGATATGGCTGGATATATGGTATATCGTGATTCCGACTGCATAGGAAGAATGATTGACACAACAGCATTTCTCGACAATGCTTGCATTGATGGTGCAGAGCACGAATATAAAATCAAGGCTATCGATAAGAGTGGCAATCTTTCTCCTGCTTCATCAGTTATCATTACTGAAAAATCGGATTACAAAGGATTATTGCTACATTATTCCTTCGACCAGACAACAAGCGATTACTCAGAAAACCAACTCGATGCCTCGTTCTTTGGAACAGCATCATACAACACCATACAAAAGAAGATAGGTACCCATTCACTGAAATTTGATGGCGTAAACAATTACCTTCTGCTTCCATCTTCTGTTGGCGACATGAGTCAAGCAACTATCTCATTTTGGGCATATAATTCATCGTCAACAACAGCCCGACAACGATTCTTTGATTTTGGCAATGATGACAAACATTATATGTATCTCACTCCGAATAATGGCTCAAGCATGTGTCTCGCAATCCGCAATGGCGATGAAGAACAAACTCTCACAGCACAAAAATTCACAACCTTTGGTTGGCATCATTTTGCAGTTACCATGCCATCACGCGATTCACAAGCTGAACACGATTCACAGGTGTCACTTTATATTGATGGAGAACTTGTAGCATCTTCAACCGACATAAGCCTTCGTCCAAGTGATATTCATTCTGTTCGGAATTATGTCGGACGCAGCCAATCAGCCACAGACCCATTGTTTAAAGGCTATCTTGACGAATTTCGCATATATAATTACGCACTCTCCGCAAGCGAGGTTGCAATTCTGGCTGGCAAAGAAGTGTTGTTGGGCGATGCCAACAATGATGGCATAGTAAATGTTAATGATATAACCCTCACCGCTACATATATTTTAGATAATTCTTTGACAAACATCAATAAAGTAGCGGCCGACTCAAATAAAGATGGTATAATTAACGTTAATGACATAACAACAACAGCAAAAATAATATTAAATTAAACTTAGGAACTTAGGAATTTAGTAACTTAGGAACTTCGGAATTTAGGCATTTAGAAAAAACATATACTATTCATGAACAAATTTCAATACTTTCCTCATACCGATGAGGACATTCAGCAGATGCTGAAACGAATAGGCATGACAAGCCTTGACGACTTAAATAGCGATATTCCTGCCGATTTTATCTATAAAGATGAATACGACATGCCAAGTGCTATGTCTGAGCAGGAAGTTAGAGACTATTTCTCTCAACTCTCAACCCTCAACTCTAAACTCACAACCTTTGTGGGGCAAGGAGCTTACGACCATTACACTCCATCCGTGATTCCGTATATCACCCAGCGTAGCGAATTTCTCACAGCCTACACACCTTATCAGTGTGAAATCTCACAAGGCACTCTGCGCTATATTTTTGAATATCAGACAATGATATGCAATCTCACTGGAATGGACGTAAGCAATGCTTCAATGTACGATGGTCCTACAGCCGCTGCCGAGGCTATGCGAATGATGGTCACAAGTGTGAGAAAAAGCAACACCGTATTGCTTTCATCCACTCTTCTGCCAAACGTAGTAGAAGTAGTCAAGACTTATGCCAAGTTCTATGGAACAGAGATAATCATGGTAGGTGAAGAAAACGGAGTCACATCTTTATCATCACTTACAGCAATTCTGAATTCCACTGAAGGCATTGCTGGTGTCATTGTGCCATCAGTAAACAAATATGGAATCATTGAAAATCTGGATGGTTATGCCGACTTGCTGCATTCAACCAAGAAACTATTGACCATCTATTGCGACCCATCTGCATTGGCAGTATTAAAGACTCCAGCAGAGTGGGGGGCTGACATTGCCGTAGGCGATGGTCAGAGCTTAGGTATTCCTTTGTGCTATGGTGGACCATACGTAGGATTCATGGCATGCACGAATGATCAAATGCGCAAACTCCCAGGCAGAATCGTCGGACAGACAGTCGATAAAGCCGGTCATCGCGTTTTCGTACTTACTCTTCAGGCTCGCGAGCAACATATTCGCCGCGAAAAGGCAACAAGCAACATTTGCTCAAACGAATCACTTATGGCATTATGGGTGACAGTCTATCTCTCACTCATGGGACCACAGGGAATGAAGCAACTCAACGAACTCTGCTATGCCAATGCTCACTATCTCTACGACGAGCTGCTCAAGACGGGCAAGTTCGAGAAAGTCTTTGATGCTCCTTTCCTCAAGGAATTTGTACTGAAACCTCTCGTTGATGTCAAGAACCTCCAGCAGAAACT
>JAZLEX010000061.1:0-3847 GCA_045615485.1 Prevotella sp. | reverse complement strand
AGCGTCACCATGTATGTGAGACGCATCAAGGAGAAGGCAGGGATTGAAGACAAGGATGTGACATTCCATTGCAGTCGCCATACCATAGCGACCCTGGCAATGGCAGCCAATGCTGATATTTCGACAGTTAGAGATATTCTCGGTCAGAAGAGTACCGTCAGCACCCAGGTATATGCCAAGGTCAGCCTTGAAAGCAAGATGGAAGTTGTGAACCTGACAAATGGCTTGTTCGACTAAGGGGATGATTTCAAGTCACCTCCTCCGTAATTCACAGATGGGGTATGTTCAAAATACCTCATCCCTTCAATCTGCGTTCCCAAAATGGGAATGTGCCCAATTTAATCTTTGACAATAACGATAACAAGAATGCCTGTGTTCAGATAGGTCTCAACAGACTTTTTTGAACACAAGCATATTTTGAACACATGGAGAATCAAATAAAGGCAGTCATCTATGCCCGAGTATCGAGCATTGGTGACAGACAGAGCACAGATCGGCAGGTCAATGACTTGACGGACTATGCTGCATACAAGGGATATGAAGTGCTGGGTGTTTATACCGAGCACATCAGCGGTGCCAAGAAGAACGGTGAACGTCCTGTTCTCCGTGAGGCAATAGACCGATGCAAGGTGGAAGCACAATACCAGATACCTGATTCCGGTATGCGGTCTTGTGTCATTCTCCTTGTCAGCGAGTTATCAAGATTAGGCAGAAATGCCTTTGAGGTACTTGAAACTGTGAAGGAACTTGCCGACTCTGGAATCAATCTCTACATGCAGAAGGAGCAGATTTCACTCTTGGGCGATGATGGCAAACCTTCCATCTTTGCCCCTATCATGCTTGCAACCCTTTCTACCTGCGCTCAGTTGGAACGTGATAATATCTCATTCCGGCTGAACTCAGGCAGAAAGCAGTATGTAGTAAAAGGTGGTAAACTCGGCAGACCTGCAGGTTCCATCAAGTCCCAGGATAAAAAGAGGGAAGAATATAGAGAGGTTATCAACCTTTTGAACAAGGGCTATGCCATCCGTGATGTTGCGAAACTTACAGGAAAAGGAATAAGCACAGTTCAAAGAGTCAAGAAGGAATTTGTGGCTTGACGCAACAAATAATACCACGATTTTTGTAAAGTTCATCTATATATTGAATTAAAACGCAAAGTAATTTTGATAATTTCTTCACTTTTTAATGATTTTATGCATGTATTTGAAGAAAAAAGTGTAATTTTGCAACAAAATAAATCATGTGACTCATGGAAAGTAAAGACTTGAACCGATTGAAGGTTGTACTGGTGGAGCAAAAAAGAACCGCAAAATGGCTGTCGGAGCAGATTGGGAAAGATCCTGCCACAGTCAGCAAGTGGTGTACCAATTCGTCCCAACCCTCATTAGAAACCCTAAGTAGAATATCAGAGATTCTCAATGTAAAACTGAGTGACCTCGTCCGTAAGGATTAAGTTTCAATTATTGTCTAAAAAATATAACTATGTATATCAGTGAATTTTATATAGAAGGTCTTTGGGGTTCAAAGGCTTTGAAATGGAAAAATATCCGCCAAGATCTGAATATTGTGGTTGGTATCAATGGTGCTGGTAAAACCACCCTGCTTGATGCAATCTACAACCACTATTGCACCAAGGCAAAGCCAAAGCTTTATACCAAGTCATCGGGCAACGAGATTGATATTCCTGTGATACAGGTTTCTTCCTTTGATGTCCCTGCTGATGCCAAAAAGAAGAACAATAGTCCTTTGCTCAACCGTCTGCTTTCCGTAGTGCTCCAGAATCTTGATCAGATGTCATTCTTCAACTACCGAATGATACCAATCAATTATCCTTCTGAGACGAAGCGCATCAATGCCCGCATTGAAATGTTCTTCAAACTGGTCAATAGCTTCTTTGGCGAAACGAAGAAGTCTATCGACATTGACAAGGCAAAGAATACAATCATTTTCGTGAGCAAGAGTGAAGAAACCTTGCAATTATCCGACCTGTCTGCTGGCGAAAAACAGTTGCTTTACCTTTTGCTGACAGTTTTCCTAATGGATGAAAAACCATCAATTCTGTTGCTTGATGAACCAGAACTCTCGCTGCATATCACTTGGCAAGAGAAGCTGTTGGATGCATTGCGAAAGTTGAATCCAGCATGTCAAATCATTATGACAACGCACTCGCCAAGCATCTTCGTAAATGGCTGGCGCGACCATCTTGTATTCGTTGATAATCTGATTAAGTAAGCTATGGCAGTAACAAACAGTCAGTTGAATGCTTTTGAAGCAGCGATAGCAAGAAACATTTCCGCAGGAACCATTCTTGCGGGCTATGACATATGCTTTCGTGTGGAGGATGCCGTAGATATAGATTTCTGGCAGAAGTTGCTGGCTCCAAAGGTTAGGGATAAGAAGGTGAAGTTCTTTCCATTCGTACAGAGTGGAAGCAAGCGCATCACCGGCAAGTCATACATCATGAAGCATCAGTCGCAGGCAAATGCCAGCTACATACTCTGTGTAGACAGTGACCTTGACCGCATCCTTGGAAAGAAGGAATTCGATGCTGAGCACTATATTCTCCAGACCTACACATACTCTTGGGAGAACCATCATTGTTGGAGCAAGGCTCTGCAATCCACATGGATGCCATGGCAAAAGAATGTAGAATTCGACTTTACTGTATTTCTTTCAGCATTGATCTCGGTTATCTACGATGCCTTTGTCCTGATGCTCACCAAGAAACGCCTCTCACATAAAGGCTTCACACTTGATGCCCTATGCAATTGTTTGGACAAGGTACAGGGAAACCAGAAAGAAGCATTACTCAATAAAGGCGAAGGAGTATTGGCTAACATAACCGACAATATCAACCGCAAGATAGCAAACGTAGCACCAGAGACAAAAGACGATCTGCAAGCAACCATTCAAAGATTGGAACAGCTTGGCATCAACAAATCCAACTGTTACCTGTACATGCAAGGTCATTCTGTTTTCAACCTTGTTTGCAGAATAGGCAAAGCTCTATTTGATGAATCTTTTGAGTTTCAAGTTCTAATGCCATCGTTCTCTATAGATAACGAATATAAAGAACTGGATAGCATAAAGGACGATATTGCTAAAATGTTAACTGCATAAATTGGTCATATATAATCACAATTATTCACATTTTTTGGAAATGATTGATTATCAGATCAAATCTATTTTTTTAATATAGTTTTCATCATGCTAACTAAAAAGTTTATATGTATATTATTTGCTTTTATTTGGATGGCAGCAGTCGATGCGCAAATAATTAGAGATGATATACTTCGTGGATGCGTATTACATAGTAATGGAGAAGCTGTTGTGGGCGCTGTCGTGTCTTGCATTGCATTGCCAGACAGTACTATCGTTGGGTATAGTGTTGTAAATGAAAATGGAGTATTCCAAATAAATGGCGTGGGATATTCTCGCGATAATCTTTTGCTTGAAATTTCATGCCTAGGATATGAAAAATCATATATTAAACCATTAGACGATAATCTTGTGATAAAACTCAAAGAATCTGTCACTGGACTAAGTGAAGTTGTAATTACCGCTCCTGCATCCAGACTCCAGCAAAAACCTGGGAAATATATATATAAGCCAAGTCCTTCTGAGCTTGAAAGTATTGATAGTTATGATTTACTGCGATATACTCCATTGGTAAGCGTAGAGAACAATACCGTCAATATATTAGTAGGCTGTTAAGTTAAGAAAATTTTGATGGTCACGATATCAAGAAGCAAACGCAGCGTAAATAACTAAATAATAACAAATTACACATGGCAATTTATTGAATTCTATGACCACATTTCAACGTAATTTCATCCACGCGAAT
>JAZLEX010000060.1:0-4015 GCA_045615485.1 Prevotella sp. | reverse complement strand
TTGTAGTGGGGTTATCAATGCTCCGCCAAGTATCGCCATAATCAAACCTGAAGCTCCGATTTTTGCATCATCACCTAAACCGTCGAGTGCGATTCCATAAATTGTCGGGAACATCAAACTCATAAAGAAGCTTATTCCTATAAGGAATGATACCAACAGCCAGCCGCTTCCACCAGAGAGGACTACCACAATTGTGCAAAGTATATCTCCGACAGCTGCAATTGCCAAAAGTTTTGATGGACGGATATATTTCATCAGCCAGGTAAAAATAAATCTGGCAATGCTGAAGCATATTATGCTGCACAAATACAGAGATGCTCCTGTCTGCTCTGCTGTGGAAGCTACCAAGTCAAATGTTTCTGATGAAAAGATTCCTTGGCAGAATTGCTGTATTCCTTGTATTACTGTAGTCTCCTGCATTACTATACGGATAGTAAACGACCATACCCCTATTTGCGCACCAACATAGAAGAATTGAGCCAAAACACCATACGAATACTTTTTGTTTGCTATAAGCCTCTTAAAAGTTGGTATCAGGTTTATGGAATGGTCTTTATCGCCACCCTTAGGCATTTTGGCAATCAACATCAATACCATAACTAACAATAGTACAAATCCGAGTGTCATGTATGTACCTGTTACGGCACCCAGTTCATGAGCCTGCATAGCTTCGAGTTGTTCTTCCGACATCACAGCGCGGTCGGCTGCATTTGCAGAATTCAATTCTCCCAAAATAAAGAACATGCTGAGCAAAATTCCTGTAATGCTGCCAAGCGGATTAAAAGCCTGAGCAATATTCAGACGACGGGTTGCCGTTTCTGGACTCCCCATTGAAAGAATATATGGGTTGGCTGTTGTTTCCAGTATAGAGCAACCACCTGCCAGGATATAAATTGCTATAAGGTAGAATGCATAACTTGCCAACTGCGATGCAGGATAGAACAATATGGCTCCACATGCATAGAGCAACAAACCAAGCAAAACACCACTTTTATAGTTTTTCTTCTTTATATATAGTGCAGCAGGAAGTGCAAAGCAGAAATAAGAACCATAAAAAGCAAACTGAATGAGTGATGTCTGAGCGTCAGTCATACTCATAATCCGCTTAAAAGCTGCAAGCAGGGTATCTGTCATATTGTTTGCAATACCCCACAGCAGGAACAGACTCGTTATGAGTATAAACGGAACAAGGTATTTTTTTTCAATTGTCTTTTCCATTTTTCTACACCTTATTTATATATAGGTCCAAAATTTTGGCAGGCACGATAATCAGCACCTTCCATGTCCATACCAAAAGCATTCCATGCTGACGGACGGAAAATCTTATCTTCTGGTATATTATGCATGCAAACAGGAATACGCAACATTGAGCACAGAGTAATCAAATCTGCTCCAACATGCCCATAAGCAATAGCACCATGATTTGCTCCCCAATTGTTCATAACTGAATACACATCCCTGAACGCAGCCTTGCTTTCGTCTAAACGTGGCACAAACCATGTTGTTGGCCAAGTCGGGTCTGTACGCTTATCAAGTATATCGTGCTGATCCTTTGGCAATTCGGCTGTCCAGCCTTCTGCAATCTGAACAACAGGACCAAGACCTTTGACCATATTCAGTCTGAGCATTGTCATAGGCATTCCGCCACGTGAGACAAAATGAGAAGAATAACCTCCTCCACGGAAGTAATCACGATCCGCTGGCATCCAATTTGTTGCCTTCAAACAAGCCTCAACATCTTTTTGAGTCATATTCCATGGCTCACTCATTGTCGGCTTTCCTTCAGCATCTGTCATTTCTCCTGTTGCATCGAGCGTTGTTGCGCCAGAATTGATAAGGTGTATAAACCCTCCTTGTGCAAGTCCTTCAGGCAATCTGCCTGTTACACGCTTCACTGCTTCAGGACTCCAGTATGTACGAATGTCGCTGAACATTACACCACGGTTAGTCAGTAAATGACCAAAGAGCATTGAGATTCCGTTGCAGAAATCGTTTTCTGTGGCAAGAACTTTTGCTTCGCGAATACCATTCCAGTCGAATGATGTACACAACATTGACTCTGGAAAATCGAAATTAGGCTTATAGTCGGTCCATTGGCGCTGACCTTGCACACCTGCCACAATAGCATTATGCCCTAAAGCCTCTTCTTTATATCCCATTTCAAGAAGTTTCGGATTACCTTCCATAAGGTCGCGGATAATCATCATGTTCTTAACCGTAAATTCCCAGTCGGCATCTTTTTCTTCTCTGTTTTTGCCTTTGCCATTTCCGTTGAATGTTGTCATTGGTGTTCCAGGGAACAAAGAGCGGTCTTCATTGTAATCATGTCCTTCCTGTGGCTTGCAGTACTTGTCAATCCACTCCATTGCTTTTTCAAACTCTTCATGGTCGTAGATTCCGAAATCCACACGACGGAGAATTTCCACAAGTTCCACATATTCTGTACGCATTCCAAGATAATCCTGAAGGAAGTCGGCATTTACAATACTACCAGCAATACCCATACAAGTATTTCCCAACGAGAGATAACTCTTGCCCCTCATGGTTGCAACTGCCTGAGCTGCCTTTGCCCAACGTAGTATTTTTTCTGCAACATCCTCTGGTATTGAGTTGTCGTCCAAGTCCTGCACATCATGACCATAAATGCCAAAAGCTGGCAATCCTTTTTGTGCATGTGCCGCCAGCACTGCTGCCAAATACACAGCACCTGGACGTTCCGTACCATTGAATCCCCATACCGCTTTTGGATAATGTGGATCCATATCCATAGTTTCGCTGCCATAGCACCAGCAACTTGTTACGGTTATAGTTGCGCCTACGCCTTCGCGCTCAAATTTTTCTGCACATGCTGCACTTTCTGCAACTCTTCCTATGGTAGAGTCTGCAATAACGCACTCAACTTCAGAACCATCACCGTTTTTCAGATTTGATTCTATAAGACTTTTCACAGCCTTAGCCAAACACATTGTCTTTTCTTCGAGACCTTCCCGAATTCCGCCCTGTCGCCCATCAATTGCAGGACGGATACCAATCTTTGGATAATTCATACGAATAAGTTTTCGGTTATTTTAATTCATTTAGAACATTTTGAATCCTGCTTTCTTGCTTGCTTTACTTGGTTTGCCATCATATCCATAATGATAGCCGTAGCGGTAAGCATAGCCATAGCGATAACCATAGCCGTAGCGATAGCCATAACGGTATCCATATCCGTAACGACCATCAGCACCCATAGTTCCGTTGAGAATCAGGCACATATTATGGAACTTCTGCTCTTTATACAACTGTTCCAGTTCTTCGAGCAATGCTTTTTCCATCAGTCCTGCACGAACCACGAACACAGTTCTATCCACATACTGATTGATGATTTGGGCATCAGCAAGGATTTCAACAGGAGGGCAGTCAATAAAGATTACATCGTATTCCTCTTTAACTGCATTCATCAATTCTCCAAAGCGTGCCTCGGAAATCAATTCGGTTGGGTTAGGCGGCATCTTGCCCACTGGCAACACATGCAAATTTTCCATATCAGGATAACTTACCACCACATCATGCCAATCCTCGATTTTACCTGACAAATAATCAGATATACCCTTATGTGGGGTATTGACGTAAGAACTCAATGAAGCCTTTCTAAGGTCGCAGTCGATAAGCAGTGTCTTTTTGCCCCTTATTGCGAATGTAAGACCCAAATTTGCACACAAGAACGTCTTACCTGAGTTCACATTATATGACGTGAATGTATAAACCGAAGATTTTTTATTGGCATTCATAAATTCCAAATTGGTTCTCAACACACGGAACGCTTCATTGACAACATCGCGTTTTCCATGCTTAACAACCACAAGGTCGCTCTTGACAAACTTTTTCTGCCATGGCAATCGCCAATTCGATATAGGTGCTGCCTGTGGAACTTCTCCAGCGAATGGTATTGTGACAACATTCTGCAAATCTTTTCTGGTGCGAACTGTTGACACAAGAGTTTCTTTCATATAAATGACACCAAATGGAATCA
>JAZLEX010000059.1:0-7960 GCA_045615485.1 Prevotella sp. | reverse complement strand
AATTTCATGAACTTCATAGCCGAAGTTCTTTTTGTGCTCATTCGAAAATGGCTCAGAATGGTTCAAAATCTGTTTTGCGGACAATTTATACCCCCAAGGTTAGTTATGATGCCTACGTCAAGGTCAACAAACTTGCAGGTTGCCGGGGGAAACCATGCACAAGCTGCGGTATAGTCGAGAGTATCGGACTTTTTCAGTAAACCCTAAATAATTGTACATTGTAAATTAAAAAAATGATATTAAAGATTTCACTTATCACTGTTACCTATAATGCCGAGAAGACACTACCAGTTACATTGGAAAGTGTTTTCAGACAAGACTATGCAAATATCGAACATATTATCGTAGATGGTGCATCGAAGGATAATACTGCCAATTTGGCAATTGAATATTTGCAGAAATCCGATGAAAGCGCCAATGGACATAATGTAATATTTATAAGTGAACGCGACAATGGTATTTATGATGCCATGAACAAAGGTTTGAAAGCAGCAACAGGCGATTTTGTCTGTTTTCTTAATGCTGGCGACTCCTTACCAGACGAATCCACATTGTCATCAATGCTCAAAGATATAAAATATCCATTTCCAGCCGTAATCTATGGCTATACAGACATTGTTGATGCCAATCGGAACTTTCTCCACAAACGCCATCTTACACCGCCCGACAACCTCTCATGGCAATCATTTAAAAATGGGATGCTGGTGTGCCATCAGGCATTCTATGCCTTGCGCAATATTGCGCAGCAAGAACTCTACGATTTACATTACAAATATTCGGCTGATTTTGATTGGTGCATCCGTGTTATGAAACGAGCAGAAGATTTAGGACTCACCTTCCATAATTCAAAAATGGTGCTTGCAAACTATCTTCAGGAAGGTACAACCACAGATAATCACATTGCCTCACTAAAAGAACGCTATAAAGTAATGCAACATCATTATGGAGCAGTTACAACCTTTGTAAAACATCTCGGTTTTATTTTTCGCAACCTTAAGATGTGTTCTATAAATTCTAAAATGATATGAACTCTTATGGTAGCCATCTCAATATAATTTATAGAACCCACCTTAAATGACCTATAAAGAACTGACATACGATGAGTTGTGCATAGACAAACATGAAGTCTATGAGGCAATGCAGTTTGGAAGCGATGGACCTGACGAGACTTCTGAGCATGAGATAGACGGTCTGCTGTCAAGAATACGTGAAATCTTAAAGCCTCGTTTTTGCTATAAAATATCAGAATCTCTGCCGCCATTTGAACTTGGCAAAATAATAAACTCTCAACTAAAAGGGTCTGAAGCATACGCCTTGTTCATCTGTACGGCAGGACGCGAATTTATGACTTTCTCAGAGCAGATAAAGAAAAACAATGATATTTTCCAAACATTTGCCGTAGATGCCATCGGCAGTGTGGTTGCCGAGAAATGTGCCGACAAAATGGAACTTTTTTTAGAATCAGAACTCGCCTCAAAAGGCTGGCTACATACAAACAGGTTCAGTCCTGGCTATTGTGGCTGGCACGTCAGTCAACAGCAAGTCCTATTCCCTGTTTTTAATGGTAAAACATGTGATGTAACACTTACTGAAAGTAGCCTTATGATTCCGATAAAGTCGGTAAGTGGGATTATTGGCTTAGGAGCAAAAGTCTGCAAGCGTGAATATACATGCGGACTTTGTAACTTACAGACTTGCTACAGACGCAAGATCAATCATGATTGATAATTGACAATTGATAATTGATAATTCGCAAATGTGGTTATCGTTATGAGCTTGCCCTGAGCTTGTCGATGGATTATCGTTGTTCAGAGTTAGAGTCAGTAATCAGAGTTAAATCGTAAATATATGAACTTTAAAAGTTTTTTCTACTATACAAAGTCTGATTGGATTGCAATCGCAGTGTTGCTTATCCTAATTGGTGGGGCTGTGGCATTTTTTCATTATGTAGGCGGAGGTATGACTACAACGACTACTTACGATAACTATAACGATACGCTACGCTACGATAACCATCAACCATCAACCATCAACCATCAACCATCAACCCAAACGACCAATTATGAGGCTCCTGCAAAAACAAAGGAAACTTTTTATTTCGACCCAAACACAGCCGACAGCACTCAATTGCTCCGTTTAGGATTGAGTAAGTGGCAAGTAAGAAACATTTACAAATACCGTGCTGCAGGTGGTGTTTATCAGAGAAAAGAAGATTTTGCACAATTATATGGGTTGACAAAAGGAGACTATGACAGACTTGCACCATTCATAAGAATTGCCGATGAATTCCGTCCAGCAGCAGAAATGGTGAAATCAACGAAAACCAGCCTACCCCAACCCCTCCCTGAAGGGGATGGCTTAGAGGAGGCTCCACTAAACTACAAAACCAAAATTTCAAAGGGTGAATTTATCTCTGCCAACGTGAATGACACATTGGAATTGCAGAAAATTCCAGGAATAGGACCATACTATGCAAGGCAGATTGTCCGTTATGGTAAGCAACTCGGTGGCTATGTTGACAAAAACCAACTTTTGGAAATAGAGGGATTTCCAGAAGAAGCCTTGGAATACATTTCAATTGAAGGACAGCCTTTGAAATTAAATCTGAACAAAGCCACTTTATCACAATTGCGCAAGCATCCGTATTTGAATTTTTATCAGGCCAAGGAGATAAAAGATTATCACAGGAAGAATGGTCCTTTGAAAAATATGGACGACCTGCGTTTTTCAAAATATTTCACTCAGAACGAGTTGAATCGTTTAGTACCGTATGTTGAATTTTAAACTTAAGAATATGAAAAAAGGATTTATTTATTTTATTTGCTGCGTAGCCGCAATGGGTGGATTGCTTTTTGGCTACGACTGGGTTGTAATCGGTGGTGCAAAACCATTTTATGAAGCATTTTTCAACATTGCTGATAATCCTGTGATGCAGGGAATAGCAATGACAGCCGCAAACCTCGGCTGTCTGTTTGGGGCTTTGATTGCAGGAATGATGGCCGACAGATTCGGCAGAAAACCACTCTTGATCATGGCATCGATATTGTTTCTCACATCGGCTGTGGCAACTGGAGCATTTAATGATTTTACACTGTTCAACATTGCCCGTTTCTGGGGAGGCATAGGCATTGGATTGGCTTCTGCACTTTCACCAATGTATATTGCAGAAGTGGCTCCAGCTGAAATACGCGGGAAATTGGTGAGTCTCAACCAAATGACCATTGTGCTCGGTATTCTTGGTGCACAGGTGGTCAATATGCTGCTTGCACATAACGTTGGTGATGTGCAAGACATCCTCAACACATGGAACGGACAATGGGGTTGGAGATGGATGTTCTGGGCAGAGGCTGTTCCGGCAGGACTATTCCTGATACTGGCTTTTTTCATTCCAGAAAGCCCACGCTATATTGCCATGAAACAAACTATTGGTGGTTTGAAAAACTCGTCAGAGTCAGTGTCAGAGTCAGTGTCAGAGTCAGAGTCAGAGTCAGTGTTAGAGTCAGTATTCCAAAAAAAATATTCACGCATTCTCATATTGGGATTAGTAATAGCAGTTTTCCAGCAATGGTGCGGCACGAATGTAATTTTTAATTATGCACAAGAGATTTTCATGGGCGCAGGCTATAATGTGGATTCCATGTTTATCAATATTGTTGTGACAGGAATAGCAAATGTGCTCTTCACGTTTGTGGCAATTTACACTGTAGAAAAACTTGGTCGCAGGCGTCTGATGCTGATAGGTGCAGGAGGCTTGGGACTAATCTATCTCACATTGGGAACGTGCTATTTCATGCATGTACAGGGAATTTTTATGGTAGTGCTTGTTGTACTTGCAATCAGTTGTTATGCCATGACACTCGGACCTATCACATGGGTATTGCTCAGCGAGATATTCCCTGACAAGATACGTGGTGTTGCCATGGCAGTATGTACGTTTGCCTTATGGGTAGGATGTTGCACTCTGACATTCACATTCCCATCTCTGAATGCAGCCCTCGGCACATACGGCACATTCTGGATATACTCTGCAGTATGTATCTGCTCATTTGTTTATTTGTTCCGATGCTGCCCAGAAACAAAAGGAAAAAGTCTTGAGGAATTGGAAAAAGAATTAACGAAAAGAGCTTAGAACTTAAACCGTAAAACCGTAAATATCATGAAACGTATCATTATTTTTAGTATTGTTTTATCAGTAAGTTGCCTGTTGTCAGCAAACAAGGCAATAGCACAGACATGGGTAGGCACATGGGGTGCATCAGCAGAATTTACAGGCAAGCAAGACATGCCACACGTGTCACTTGCAGGAAAAACTATCGTGCAGACAGTTCATGTCTCAATAGGGGGCAATATTCTGCGCCTGCAATTATCGAATGAATTCAGCAAGGAACCAGTTGAAATCAAAGAATGTAAAATAGAAAATCTGAAAGTGAAATTCGGTGGTAAGAAGAGTGTTACGATAGAACCAGGTAAAACTGTCTTTTCAGATAATATAAATTTTGCGTTGCAACCACTTCAAAGGCTTAATATTTCCATAAAATATGGAAAACAAGTTCCAGTGAACAGCACATCACATCGTGGTTCAAGAACAACAACATTTATTTACGAAAAAATCAGCAAGGAACCTGTGGATAAAGTTGACCATTGGTATAACATTGCAGCATTAGACGTACTGGCTGATAATAAATATTGTGTTGTTTGCCTTGGCAATAGCATAACAGATGGACGTGGCAGTACTACCAATGAACAAAATCGCTGGACAGATTTTCTTGCAGAAGCACTCAAAGGCGAAGTTGGCGTAATCAATCAAGGCATTGGCGGTAATGCTGTGCTACAAGGTGGATTAAGCGAACCTGCAGTAAAGCGTTTTGATAGGGACGTGATGCAAATGCGTGGAATGAAGCAACTGATTATCTTCGAAGGTGTGAATGATATAGGTGGACTACCTCCACTTTCAGAAACAGACAAAAAGAATTTTATTCAAAGACTGACAAATGCATACAAGAGTTTCATAGAAAAAGCGCACAATCAGGGTGTAAAAGTATATTTGGCAACCATTACGCCATTCAAAGGCAACGGATATTACAACGAACAACACGATGCTATAAGAAATGAGGTAAACGACTGGATTCGTTCATCATCATTATCTGATGGTTTGATAGATTTCGACAAATTGGTACGCGACGAAAGCAAACCAGAACAATTGAAAGCTGAATATAGCGAAGACTGGTTACATTTAAATCCAAAAGGATATGAGGCCATGGGCAAATATGCAGCAGAAAAAGTTCAAAAATCGGCGAAAATGCAGGGAACAAAAGGAACAAAAGGAACAAATTAACTAAAATTAACCATATTGACGAAAAAAGGTAGAGGTGAGAGGTGAGAGGTTAGGGGTTAGAGGTTAGGATTTTTTTAAAGATTTTAGTTTGGATTTCGAGCATCTTTGATGCGATCCTTCTAAAACTCCTCACTAAAGCGAAGTACTTGAGCGCATTTTTTTTTGGGATTTTCGTTAAGGATTTTTTTATCCTAACTAAAATATAAAACTAAAATCCTCACAATGTCTCGCCTTTGGCTCGCCATAGAAATGCGCAACAGTTCGTTGCTTTTATGAGACGATTTCTATGGGATCGCCCTTCGGGCTCGACATCTTAACTAAAATCCTAATAAAAATCACATTCCACTTTGTACCTTGTACATTGTAAATTGTAAATTGTAAATTGTAAATTGTAAATTCCAAAGGCTTGTCCGCATTGCTGCGGACTAAGCCTAATTTGACATATTGGATTAGAAACCGCCGAGAACAGAGATTTCAAGTGCAAAGTCAGCAGATGGTGTGTAGCTGTAAGTCAGCTGTGCATCGTCAGATGAACCTTGAATTACTGAGCTACCGTTGATGCAGATTGCAGTATCTTTGCCGCTTGGCATGTCGCCCTTCGGCATTGTGATAACCATCTGCACACCCTTTGGTGCAGAGAAAGTTCCTTCTTCCTCACCCTGACCAACTTCCTCACCGTCAATCAAGAGAGTGAGTCTTGAACCTGGATAAGTGCTGATGTTAGACACCTTTGACCAAGTACAAGTAACTTCCTCAGACTCCTCGAAAGTAGCAGACAAAGTCAAATCCGACTGAACGTTTGAAATTGCGCGAGTTGCGTTAGTGTCGTTATCGCTCCACTTTACAAAGCGGTGTCCGCTTGAAGGAATAGCCTTGATAACGATTGAGTCACCCTTGTCAATTACAACAGATGAAGTCTGACCAGCAGCAGCACCACCTGCCTGTACTTGACCACCTGTTCCAGCAGACAAAGATACAGTTACGGGATCAGCAGGAGTGTCTTCCTCAAAGTGAGCCACAACAGTTACGTCAGTTGCTGGCATATCGAACTCGTCAACGTGTGCGTCATCAGAGAACTTCTCGCTTCCGCGATACCAACCAGCAAATTTGTAACCGCTCTTTGGATAAGCATCAAAGGTTGCATTGTCACCTTCAGCATACAGACCACCACCGCTAACGGTTCCCTTGTTGGTGTTCTCGCTGTTTACGGTAAGGAGATACATACCTTCTGGACGAGAGCTTTCACCACCGAAGATGTAAGCATCTTCTTCAACCTGTCCATAAGAAGCAGCTGCATCTTGGAGAGCTTCATCGCTTGAGAACTGCTCGATAAGGTCGAGGTCGTTGGCCACAAGATACTGGGTAGAAACCTTCTTACCATCCTTGCGAGCGTGAATCCAACCGTAGCAACCCACCTGTTCGCTGCAATCAGCAGCAAGACAACCATCAACAACCATGTCGAAACCAGTTGCTGGGAGTGGGTTTGCATCGTTAGGATTGAGGGTAATCTGTGCAGGTTCAAGCTTTACGTACGGAGTACCCATGAAGTCAATCTGCTTCAATGCAAAGAACGTGAGAGAGTCCCCAGCCTTGAAACTGTGATTGTTCTCGATGATAAGCTTCGACAAATCACCAATCGACATTCCGCTGATTGCTGCATTACCGACAACGATGCTTGATTTCAGGATGCCGCTTTCGCTCATCTGGTACTTGATTGGTGGCAGAGAACCTTCGGAAACGCAATACTCAGCAGCGATGGCATAACCTTCGATTTTCTGCTCCTTGGTCAGGTAGATAGGAGTGGTGTAGCTGCTACGACCTACAAAGAGGTTATAGACAGAAGTGGCAGCATTTGCACCTTCAAAGCACTTGCGGAGGTGCCATGCAATTACATTATAAACAGCCTTCATGTTAGCCAAACGGCAACGAACAGCCATTTGCGAGAGAGTACGTGGATTGCTCACGTCAGAACTTGAAGAGCGAGAATAAGTCTTTCCAGCCTTCACATAGTAGCGGATGTTTCCAACTTTTCCGCTGTTGACCTTAACGGCCTCATTAGTTTTTTTGAATGACATAATAATAAAATTTTATAGGTGGGTTCTATAAATTATATTGAGATGATTTCAGAATTATTTTTGAGCAGATTTCTTTGGTTAAAGCAAGCGCATATTTTACTATGTAACTCGCATTGAGCAAGTGCAGAAGCTAAGTTCACTTAGATTATGCCGAGCGTGGGGCGAGTCGATGCAATCAATTGATTTAAGCAGAGGAAGATGCCAAAAAGAAACTGAAAGCATCCAACTGACGACAAACCGAGAGCAGAGGGAAAGCTTGCTTTCATTATGCCGAGGTGCGAAGAAAGAAGACAATCGTCAAGACGAAGGCTACCATAAGAGTTCATATCATTTTAGAATTTATAGAACACACCTTAAGAAGTTAAAGGAGTTAAGACAATAGACTTGCGAATGAAATCACTAAATTACTACACTAATGTCCACTAAAAATATTTAACATTATCTATTGTGTCATTTTGTCAATTCGCTCCAAAAGTCGAAGAATAGCTGTCCGTCGTTTTGTTGCTCTAATTTGTCCCAGTTGGATTTGTCGAGTAGTTCTCGTAAGGGC
>JAZLEX010000058.1:0-2803 GCA_045615485.1 Prevotella sp. | reverse complement strand
TTATTACCTTGCATTTGCCTCAACCTGCTGTCCTGAAGGAATAGGCTATGCCATGAGCAACAATCCTGAAGGACCTTGGGAATATAAGGGACACATCATGAATCATACTCCTCGTACCCGTGGCAATCATCCTGGAATCATCGACTACAAAGGAAAAAGTTACGTCTTCGGACTGAACTACGATATTCTTCGCATCGAAACTCCTGACCATCATGAGCGCAGGAGCGTTTCTTACGCAGAAATGCATTATAATGCCGATGGCACAATTCAGGAAGTTCCTTACTGGAAAGATAACCATAACCAGCAAGTCGGCACTTTCAATCCTTACCAGCGTGTGCAGGCTGAGACAATGGCTTGGGGATATGGTCTGAAGACAAAAGTCATTGATAATCAAATTGTCATCTGCAATGTTGACAATGGTGAAACGCTAATGCTGAAGGGTGTTGACTTCGGGGAAAAAGCAAAATCGCTCTCTGCCAATATGCTCATTAAAAAAGACTGCACTGTGGAGATTCGTCTCGACAACCAGAACGGCACACTCGTTGGATGCCTCAATATGAAGGCCACAGATAGTTTTGCCGACCAGCAATGCAAAATAAAAGGAGCAAAAGGTGTTCACGACCTTTACTTCTGTTTCAAAGGCGAAGGTAAAGACCTGCTGGACTTTAACTACTGGCAAATGAAAAAGTAACAAATGTATATGAACAATCTAACCCGATGCAATCTTACGGCTCTGATGACGATAGTCTTATTGCTATTTTCATCAGTATGTCTTGCCAAATATCCACATGTAACCATTTTATCAGAATCAGCGATAAACGTAAGATATTCCGATGGCAATGCTGAAAAAACCGAGTGGAGTACGGGCAAGGTTGATGTTGCATACAACCCAACGACAGATGTCATCACCTTCAAGGACAAGAATGGCAAGATTTTGCTGCAAACTGTTGGCGATAAGGTAAGGAACTCCAACTCACAGACTTTCCTGAATGCTGATGATGAATATCTTTTCGGCACTGGTCAGTTTCAGGATGGCTATCTGAACGTACGTGGATTGACACGCCGACTCACTCAGGTCAACACTCAAATCGCAATTCCTTTCATCTTGTCGAACAAGGGATATGGACTATTGTGGAACAATGATGGAATGACGGAATTCAATCCTGCAACAAACAAAATGTCGGGCAATGAGATAATTGTTCCTGAAGAGGGAGAGTATTGCCTGTTCATGGATTGCAACGAAAAAATGGCTCATCGCTACTATCTGACTGTTGACGGAAAGGTGGTTGTGGATTTTCGTAATCTATGGCTACCACCTACCACTTCGGTAAAAATCCACCTTACAAAAGGCTGTCACAAAATAGAACTTACCAGCGAAAAATGCTCACTCTACTGGCGAAAAATCGATAATACCACTACATTCAGTTCACCGACTGGAGAGACTGATTTTACGTTTTTCGCAGGTAAAGCCGATGAAGTTATTACAGAATATCGCCATCAAACTGGTGAAGTGCCCATGCCTCCAAAATGGGCTTTCGGCTACATCCATTGCCGTGAACGATTCCATTCACAGGCAGAAATTCTGGAAACGGCAAGAGAGTTTAAAAAGCGGGATATTCCTATCAGTGTCATTGTTCAGGATTGGCAGTACTGGGGCAAATCGGGATGGAGTTCCATGCAATTCGACAAGGACGACTACCCTGACCCAAAGGCTATGATTGATGAACTGCACTCCATGGACATCAAGTTCATGCTTTCCGTATGGGCAAAAATCGGACGCGACTCCGACTTGGGGAAACAGATGGCTGACAGCGGATACTATATTGGCGACACTGAATGGATTGACTTCTTCAACCCCAAGGCTGCCGATGCCTACTGCAAGGCTCAACGTGAACGACTGGCTTCGCTCGGTGTGGATGCTTGGTGGCAAGATGCCACAGAACCTGAAAACGATGACCTTGACGGACGAATGGTCAACAATGGTACCATGTCGGGCAACGATGTGAGAAACATATATTCTTATAAGGTAAACGAGAATGTTTCAAAAAGCCTTGACAATCCATTCATACTCACACGCAGCGCCTCGACAGGAATACAGAAATTCGGCGTTGCTGTATGGTCGGGCGATGTTGGCAACGACTGGGAAACTCTGCGACGACAGATTGTAGGTGGACTCGGATTGGTATCTACAGGATTGCCTTGGTGGACTTACGATGCTGGTGGATTCTTCCGTCCAGCCGACCAATACACAAACGAGGAATATCAGCAACGCATGATTCGATGGATTCAGACTGCAGTGTTCCTGCCTCTCATGAGGGTGCATGGCTATCAGTCGAACACAGAACCTTGGCAATACAGCAAGGAAACAGAAAAGAGGTTTATTGATGCAATAAAATTGCGATACAAACTATTACCTCTTATCTATCAAATGGCAGAAATGGTTACAAAAGGATACACTCTAATGCGTCCTTTGGTATTTGATTTTCCAGACGACCCTAAAGCATTGCAGCAGCAGACAGAATATATGTTTGGCTCTGCTCTGCTGGTCAATCCTATCCTTGAACAGAATCCTGAAACATGGACAACCTATCTGCCTGACAACAAATATGGCTGGATTGACGTTTGGACAGGGGAAAAGTATGATGGCGGACAGGATGTTACACTGCCTGTAAGTGCCGACCACATTCCTGTTTTTGTGAATGCAATCGGGCTGATGCATTTCAAAGATGATTCTAAAGATACAAAATAACAACATACAAACTATGAAGAAATTGATTTTTAGTTTTTTCTGTGCAACTATTGC
>JAZLEX010000057.1:0-6152 GCA_045615485.1 Prevotella sp. | reverse complement strand
TCTCCTAAAGATTAGATCCCAGTTCGATTCTGGGTGGGGGTACAATGTTAAGGAATTAGGGAACCAGGGAATTAGGGAATTGGAAATTATCAATTGTCAATTATGCAAATGGATTATACCCTAAACATAAATGGTAATCTTCTGGATTTGGCTGAACCAAAAGTAATGGGAATTATAAATATAACTCCCGATTCTTTTTTTGCTGATTCACGGAAACAGACAGATAGTGAAATAGCTGAACACGTGGAGCAGATGATTATCGATGGCGTAGATATTATTGATGTTGGAGCATGCTCTACCCGTCCACAGTCAACACCTGTTTCGGCAGACGAAGAAAGAGAGCGATTATGCTTTGCACTCCCGATAATAAATGGCATCATTTCTTCTGCCGCACATGACAAAACAATTGCGTTATCAATAGATACTTTTAGGGCAGACATCGCTAAAATGTGTATCAAGGAATATGGGGCAAACATAATAAACGATGTTTCAGGTGGTTCTGACCAAAACATATTCCCTATAGTATCTCAATCTGGTACACCTTATATATTAACTGCACAACAGAGCAATCTGCATGATACGCTTATGTTCTTTGCCGCTAATGTTGATAAACTTCGTAACTTTGGACAAAAAGATATTATTCTTGACCCAGGATTTGGTTTCGGTAAGACGATAGATGATAATTTTGCACTTCTAAAAGACCTGGACAAACTATCGTGCATGGATTTGCCTATCATGGTAGGACTCTCAAGGAAATCTTTTATATATAAGGTGTTGGACTGTCAGCCAGAAGATTCATTGGCAGGAACAACTGCTTTGAATATGGTATCATTGCAAAAGGGCGCGAGTATATTACGTGTTCATGATGTAAAAGCAGCTGTCGATACTATAAGAATGCATGTAAATTGTAAATTGTAAATCCGTAAATTATAAAAGTTATGTTTTTCAATTTTGGGATATTAGACATTGTTGATATTTGCTGCGTAGCACTGGTATTGTTTTACATATACCGTTTGATGAAATATTCACGCTCGCTCAATATCTTCGTAGGAATAATATTCTTTGCAATTGTGTGGTTGTTGGTATCACATGTGTTGCAAATGAAACTGCTTGGTACCATTCTCGACAAGTTAGTAAGCGTCGGTATGATTGCCTTGATTGTCATTTTCCAAGATGAAATCAGGAGTTTCTTCTATCGAATAGGTTCTTCACAGCGCATGAATTGGCTGAAAATTTTTGATCATGGACATCACAAAATCCATCGCAAAGAAGAAGTTATGCCTCTTGTCATGGCATGCATGAATATGAGCAAGAAAAAAACAGGTGCATTGATTATCATTGAACGCAATTTTCATTTGGACGACATAATAGCAAGTGGTGAAATAATAAATTCAGATATTAATCAATTGCTAATTGAAAATATTTTCTTCAAGAATTCCCCATTGCATGATGGTGCAATGATAATAAGCAACAACAAAATAAAGGCTGCAGGATGTATTCTTCCTGTGTCACATGCTCAAGACATACCCAAAAGTTATGGACTTCGCCACAGAGCAGCACTTGGCATAAGTGAAAATAGTGATGCAATAGCGATTGTTGTTTCGGAAGAAACTGGCAAGATTTCGGCTATAATAAATGGCAATTTAAATATGCAACTGACGGCAGAAGAATTGGAAAGTATCTTATCGAAAGAATGGAACTCCTAATGGAAAAATCATAAAGCTTCGCCTATTAGCGTAGCACTGGTGCTCTCTGTTATCCTGCAACGCACAAGTTCACCTATGTGGTGATTCCCCTTTTCAAATACTATGACCTTATTCTGACTTGTCCTACCAAATAGTTGATGGTGAGACCGTTTGCTGAATCCTTCAACCAGCACTTCATATTCCTTACCAATACATTCGGAATTACGTTTTGCAGATATTTTTGTCTGCACATCAATAAGTTCCGACAACCTGCGCAGTTTTATTTCTTCAGACACATTATCTGGCAGGTGCTTTGAAGCATAAGTACCAGGACGTTCAGAATATTTAAACATAAATGCTGAATCAAAGCCAACTTCCTGCATCAGACTCAATGTGTCCTGAAAATCTTCTTCCGTCTCATCATGATACCCCACAAAGACATCTGTGCTCAACCCACAATCTGGGATAATGTTACGTATTGCAGACACACGTTCCAGATACCATTCACGTGTGTATTTACGGTTCATCAGTTTTAGAATCTTATTACTGCCACTTTGGAATGGAAGATGAATGCTGTGACAAATGTTAGGCTCGTCAGCAATAACGTGTAGAGTCTCATCACTCATATCTTTAGGATGAGATGTTGTGAACCGAATTCTCATATCTGGCTGACTTTGGGCAACCATACGCAACAGTTTTGCGAAATTGATTGTGTCGGAAGAACCATCTCCCATCTCCCACTTGTAGCTATTCACGTTTTGCCCTAACAGCGTTACTTCCTTGAATCCCTTTGCTTTCAAATCGGCAACTTCTTTCAGTATGCTATCCACATCACGGCTTCTTTCTCTACCACGTGTGTATGGCACTATGCAGTAATGACAAAAGTTGTTGCAACCACGGGTAATACTAACATACCCACCAATATTGCCTGTACATAGTCGTTCTGGTACAATATCATGGTATGTTTCATCCTGTGACAATTCAACGTTTATTGCCTTATGCCCCATTTCAGCCTGTGCAATCAAATCTGGAAGCGACAGATAAGCGTCTGGTCCAGCAACCAAATCTGCATGATGATTATTCAGCAAATCATCTTGCACTCTCTCCGCCATACAGCCTAAAACTCCAATAATAAGTCGCTTGTTGCCCTTCTTACTGCTTTTACGCAAACTGTTCAGAGTTTCAAGTCGGTTAATAATTTTCTGTTCTGCATTATCGCGGACAGAGCAGGTGTTAAGGAAGATAGCATCTGCATCATTTATATCATCACATATTTCATAATCAGCCATTTTCATGATAGATGCCACCACCTCACTATCAGCCACATTCATTTGGCATCCGTATGTCTCAATAAAAAGTTTTTTCATATCACTGGTGCTTTAGTACCATTTTCTATTATTTTATCTGAAAATTCAGTACGTACCTCATCGTACAGTTTATTATCTATAAACCATTGTAAGGTCATTCTACCACCTTCTACAAGCAAAGTCTGTATTCCCTTGTTGTAAAGATGTTCCAGATTGAGAGGATTATTCTTGCTCAACACTATTTTCATTGGATTTCTCCCCACCCACTCTCGTACTGTTAATTGTGGATGTTCCCGTTCCTCTGTAACCCTTCCTATCAGGATTGCATCGTTCTCGCTGCGCAGTTTATGCACCAGCATCTTTGTATATGGTGTTGAAAACTGTTCTGCATTGAAATTATTGTCAATATATCCATTCTTGCTTTGAGCCCACTTTAGTGTAATATATGGACGATGCTTTGTATGATATGTGAAAAAGCGACGATTAAGATATTTACATTCATCTTCCAGCACGCCGACAGTTACATCAATTCCAGCATCTTTGAGTTTCTGAACTCCCTTACCTGCCACTTTTTCAAAAGGGTCGAGACAGCCAACAACCACTCGCCTGATACCCTTTTTTATGATAAGATCTGCACACGGAGGTGTTTTGCCATAATGGCTGCAAGGTTCAAGATTAACATATAAAGTGGATTCCGACAAGAATTGCTCGTTTTCTTTTTTTACAGATGCAAATGCATTCACCTCTGCATGTCCCTCTCCACAATGGACGTGAAATCCCTCACCGATAATCCTGTCATTATATACTATCACAGCCCCAACCATAGGATTAGGTTTTGCAGTCAGCATCCCATTCCGAGCCAACTGCAAGCATCGTTTCATATATTTTTCATCAATCATTGTACTTCACAGGATACCATACGCTAATCCAACCGACGAGGATTACTGTGATAAATATAATTGCTATGTCGGAAGCATGTACACTGACAGGATAATAGTCAATTACAAAACTACCGCTGCTCTTGCCCAAAGCAATAAGTCCATACGTCTGCTGCAACCAGCACAGGAACAAACCCACAGCGATTCCAAGAATAGCCCCTATGGTAGAAATGAGGCGACCTTCAAACAGGAATATCTTGCTTATTGTCTTATCGTTCGCTCCTAATGAGCGGAGGGTTTCAACATCGTCTTTTTTCTCAACTATCAGCATAGACAGACTGCCTATGATATTAAAACATGCAACCATCAGAATGAAAGTCAGGAAAATATAGGCAATCAATTTTTCAATCTTCATTATTTTGAACACATCTTCCTGCTGCTCGTATTGTGACAGTACTTTGAATTTTGAACCAACAATTGCTTCTATTTGCTTTTTGACTTTTTCTATACTGGCTTGTTTGCTATCAACTTTTACATCCAGTGAGGTAATCATGCCCTGACGATGGAACAGGCGGCGTGCAAGTGCAATAGGCACTATTATTAGATTCTTATCGTATTTTGCCTGTTTCACGCAAAACACTACTCCGTTTGAATATAGAGTTTCAACCTCAAAAGCGTTTGCAGCATCGGTGACATCGATCTGTCCTTCACGCTGCGGAGCAAAAATCTGTAATGGTGTGTCGAACATCAGACCAGTACCGAGTTCTTCTGCAATGCCAAGTCCGAGTGTGGCACAAGGTTTACGGTCATATTTCAATTCACCACGATTAGCAGCATCCATATCCAATATATCCGTCCATAATTTAAATTCTCCATCACCATAGAGAATGCTGTCAATCTGAGTCAGTTGCTGGAATTTATCATCGACGCCACGAACACTAACCACTCGTTGGCGTTCTTTATACATAAGCAAAGCCTGATCTTCGATACATTCCGACACTATTGCTATTCCTTTCACGCTACTGACTTTTGCCAGCAAAGGGTCATCGGCAAGTATCGCCTTTCCATTCTTGGGTACAATACGCAACTGTGGGTCAAGGGTGGTAAAGAAACCTTCCACCATGTCGTGGAAACCATTGAACACACTCAATGTTACCACAAGTGCCATAGTGGCGACGGCTACGCCAACCATACTTATCCCACTAATCCAGTTTATTGCATTGTGGGATTTTTTCGACAACAGGTATCTTCGTGCTATGTAGAATGGAAAATTCATTTCTTCAGCAACTTGTCGATATTTTCGATGTAGTCTAATGAGTCGTCAATAAAGAATTTCAGTTCTGGTATGATTCTCAACTGAAACCTTACCCTTTTGCCTAATTCGTAACGAATATTTTTCTGGTTGTTGTTGATGTTTGTGATATATTCTTCACTTTTTGCAGATGGGAAAATGCTGAGATACACTCTGCAAATGCTCAAGTCTAGGCTGACTCTGACAGCCGTAACACTTACCATTACGCCATGCATGGCACGAGTCTGCTGTTGGAATATATCACTCAGTTCCTTCTGTACTAAACGAGCAACTTTATTTAATCTTTCTTCATTCATTATGGGTTGTGGGTTGATGTTATTTACGGAATTACGGATTTACAGATTTACAAATTTATTTATGAATTTAAGGATATTTAGGAATTTACATTGCAGGACTATTCATTGTACATTGTATCTGATGATTGTCAATCCATCTCTTAATGGAAGGATTACTTTTTCTACTCTGACATCGTTGGCTACAATATCGTTGAATGTTCTTATACCTATTGTCTGCTTGTCGTTGTCATATTCTGGCTCTACCACATGACCATCCCACAAAGTATTGTCGGCGATAATCAGTCCACCAGGATTCAACAATCCTTTATCCTCATCATGTTCTGGCAATAACATTCTATAGTATTCAGGATATTTACGTTTGTCGCCATCAATAAACACCATATCGAATTTTATTCCAAGTTTCGGTGCTTCAATAAGTGCATCACCGATTCTAAAATCTATTTTATCTGCAACGTCAGAATTTTCAATCCACTGACGTGTAAAATCTTCCAGTTCATCGTTTATTTCAAACGTGAAGAGTCGTCCTCCTTCATCTAATCCTCTTGCAAGAGAAATAGCACTATATCCACTGAATGTACCTATTTCAAGAATGTTTTTTGGGTGGAATATAGATACCAGCATTTTCAGCAATTGTCCCTGTAGATTGCCCGATACCATTCTGCCATAGAGCAAAT